>CALFUK010000054.1 GCA_937929945.1 uncultured Saprospiraceae bacterium | reverse complement strand
ATTAAGGGCGTGTCACTTGCAGGATTGACTTTGGGAATCGTTGGTTTTGGACGCATCGGAAAAGCAGTAGCCTCACTCGCTCAGGCATTTGGAATGAAAGTCATCTATTACAAGAGACATACACTGAGCTCTGCTGAAGAGCTCAGTCTTCAGGTAGAGTATCGCCCGCTCCATCAGTTGATGAAAGAGTCTGATGTGGTGTCGCTGCACCTACCGCTGAATGCTGACACAACATCCATCATTGGTAAAGAGGAGTTATCCTATATGAGCTCAAGCGCTTACCTGATCAATACAGCCAGAGGAGGCGTAGTGAATGAAGAGGCCCTCTTACAAGCACTGCAACAGAAAACCATAGCTGGTGCAGGCCTGGACGTATTCTGGGAAGAACCAGATATCCCACAGGCCTTTCGAGCATTAGATAATATAGTCTTGACACCTCATATCGGGACTAACACTGGCAAAGCCAGAAAAGACATGATGATCGAAGTCCACGACAACATCAGTGCCTTCTTCAGGACAGGTAAGGTCATCAGTCAAGTGGTGTGAAGGATTCTAAAGCCTACCCAGCATTAAGCATTCAACATTAAAAATTCATTATTGAATTTCATTCACCTCATTCTCCCAATTCATGGTGCGCTTTACAGCAACCTGCCATCTATGATAGAGCTTCTTGCGATCTTCTTCTGTCATATCAGGGCTGAATTTCTGGTCCAACTGCCACTTGTTTCCGATGTCTTCTTTATTCCAGTAGCCGACGGCAAGGCCAGCTAAATAAGCTGCTCCAAGTGCTGTGGTCTCGATGACTTTCGGGCGTTCTACGGGCACGCCTAAGATGTCTGATTGGAATTGCATCAACAGATTATTAGCACAAGCACCTCCATCTACTTTGAGGGTCTGAAGCTCTATCCCAGAATCTTTATTCATGGCGTCCAGCACATCTCGAGTCTGATAAGCCAGTGATTCTAATGTCGCTCTGATGATGTGGGACTTGCCACTGCCTCTGGTCAGTCCGAAGATGGCACCTCTGGCATACATATCCCAATATGGAGCACCCAGACCTGCGAAGGCTGGCACTACGACGACACCCTCTGAGTCTACCACCTTGTCAGCAAAAAATTCTGAATCGGGAGAATCATCGATCATTTTCATGCTATCACGCAGCCATTGCACGGCTGCTCCTGCGATGAAGATGGAACCCTCCAGTGCGTAGGTGACCTTACCATCTATACCCCAGGCAATCGTCGTCAGTAGGCCGGAGTCAGATTTGACCATGGTCTCACCCGTATTCATGAGCATGAAGCATCCAGTGCCGTAGGTATTTTTAGCCATACCCGCTTCGTGGCAGGCTTGTCCGAAGAGCGCTGCCTGCTGATCTCCAGCGATACCAGCTATGGGGATCTTGCCTCCTAAGAGACTGGTGTGTCCGTAGACTTCACTGGAGGGTCGGACTTCAGGGAGGACTGACTTGGGGATATTCATTTCCGTTAAAAGTTTATCATCCCACTTTAATTCTTTGATGTTGTATATCAGTGTTCTGGAGGCATTCGTGTAGTCCGTGATGTGGACTTCACCCTCAGTGAGCTTCCATACCAGCCAGCTGTCTATGGTTCCGAAGAGCAGATGACCTGCTTCTGCCAGATCCCTAGCGCCTTCCACATTGTCCAGCATCCACTTTAGTTTTGTACCAGAGAAATAAGCATCCACGACTAGTCCTGTATTCTCTTTGATGTACTCTTCCAGACCTTTCGCTTTGAGGCTATCACAATATTCAGCTGTCCTTCTGTCTTGCCAAACGATGGCGTTGCATATTGGTTTTCCCGTGCGCTTATCCCAGACGACGGCAGTCTCCCGCTGGTTAGTGATGCCGATCGCAGAGATATCATCAGCGGTGATTCCTTTGTCTTCCATCACCTGCTTGCTGACGGAGAGTTGAGTATTCCATATTTCATTGGCATTATGTTCTACCCAGGCTGGTTGCGGATATATTTGGGTGAACTCTTGTTGGGCCACGCCACAGATATTTCCTTCTTTGTCGAATAGGATAGCTCTGCACGAAGTGGTGCCTTGATCAATTGATAAGATGTATTTCATAGGTTTAAATTTTGGAACTGAATGCCTTTCAGCAAATAACTAAGTTTAATCATCCCCTTGGGTGTCTTAACTATCTACGTCATAGACGTTTCATAGGTTTAAATTTTGGAACTGAATGCCTTTCAGCAAATAACTAAGTTTAATCATCCACTTAGGTGTCTTAATTATCTACGTCATTGACATTTCATAGGTTTAATTTTGGAACTGAATGCCTGTCAGCAAATAACTAAGTTTCATCATCCACTTTGGTGTCATAGTTATCTACGTCATAGACGTTTCATAGGTTTAATTTTTAGAACTGAAAGTCTACCAGTAAATAACTCCGTTTTATCATTTACTTGGGAGTTATAGTTAACTAAGTCATAGACGTTTCATGTGCTTGGTCGTGATTATTTTATCTAAGATTCAAAGGCTTAATTTACAAATTATTGAAGTCAATCTATGATCTACCAGCTATAAAATGTAATGGTAGAGAGCTTTAATGGAAGTTAGTCATGATGTATAGTGATTCATTTGCTGAAGTAGTTATCGTAGTCCTTTGGGTAGCACAGAGATCTATTATGGTGTTCTGAAATTTCTTATTCAGCCTGTGCTTAGCTACTTTGTGTCTATGAGTAAAGATGATTATGGCGATTGAATTTCCAGGCCGATATCCAGATAAATTTAATCCTGAGAGACATCACAGTATAAGTGTAAATCATCAGGCTGATGATGTCGTAGAATCGATCAGTCGGCTACCATCTAAGGCGCAGTACATCTCTGCTTGGCATCACGATTCTATCCCTGCATTAGAGTATGTCACCATAGATAATCACTTTCAGGGTATCTGTAGACTGCAGAAGGAGGATTTTTTCATTATATCTGGAGGATCAAAAAAGTCATCAGTAGCACAGCTATTCATTATCAAAATAGAAAGTGCGAAAGTGCATCGATCTGGAGCTGTTGGCTCTAATGTGATCCATAAACCACTCAATGAGCAAGACACTTTACTAGACATCATCTGCCTACATGAAGGGCCCATGTGGCACGCCGGAGGCATATCACTCTGCGGCGATGTATTGCTGGTGCCCTTAGAGGGAGAATTAGCCTTAACTGGTAAGAAGCAGCATCACTCCCGGATTGAATTCTATGATGTAAGTGACCCTCTGAAGATCTACCAACTTCCATATCAGATCGACCGCAGACTGCAAAAAGCGGGGGCTGTCAGTATGATGAAGCAGCCAAGTGGAGTATATATTTTGGTCATATGGACAGATAGTGACAAGGGCAGCAAGAGATTTGATTTTTATGTATCGACGACAAGAGAGCTGCAAGATGGATTTGAACTGCAGG
The DNA here is from genome assembly GCA_937929945.1 of uncultured Saprospiraceae bacterium. Classification (GTDB taxonomy): domain Bacteria; phylum Bacteroidota; class Bacteroidia; order Chitinophagales; family Saprospiraceae; genus CALFUK01. The sequence continues at coordinate 12,975 of CALFUK010000054.1, read as the reverse complement.
ATTCGGTCAGTTTAGATGACATCTTTGATCGTAAGGGTAGAGATCCCAGCTTCCAATCTATTGATCTGATCTTACAGAAGGACGGGCGGATGTTTTTGACGGCTTACTGTAACACCAGAAAGACAGCACCTACCATTGATGGGACTAACCAATTATACCTGTACGAATTGAAATCAGAACAAGGCGAAAGGGGAAGAGGTTTCTCTCTGCATCAGCTGCTTATCAAGTCTTTTGATAAAGGAAAGCATCAGTACAACATGGCTGCTGCCACCGGACTGCATGTCACACAGCGGGGGAGGCTTATCTTATACGGTGCGCACCACTGGCTGACTGGAAAGCATATAAATGTTGCTGAATTTGCGGAGACACTTAATGAAGATGCGAGGAAAATTAGAACCGCTTCAAAGGGCATCATAGAACTATACGAACACAAGCACTGTAAAGGTCGTGTCCTTACACTCTATGGTGACCTCCATGCACAGATAGAATCATACAAAAAAATCAAGGTCCAAGGTGCTTCATTCAACGATAAGGTCTCCTCCCTACGATATCAATTAGCCAAAGGAGAATCGTACACACTCTATGAACATGAATACTTCACAGGCCGGAAGTACCTCTTAGTAGGGACAGGTAAAACGGTAGTTGTCAATGATCTGGAAAGCTTTAATGATTTATGCTCATCTTCGAGATATGAGGCGCTCGAGACTTAGAGTAATCGTCTAATCGAAGCAAAAATGCTATTTATACCCATGGCAATAGCCTAAGAGTGGCTACAAGAAAATGATGTGTTATCAGTGAAAAATATGACTTGAATCTCTTAGCGCTTTATCAAAAGATTCAATCTGTAGTCCCGTGTCTACCTCGTGTTTTTGAAAGTAGCTGATCATTTTTTCCATGGGCATGTTACCAGTCAGTTCGTCTTTAGCCATCGGGCATCCTCCGTAACCTTTTATAGCTCCATCAAAACTGCGACAGCCGCTTTGATATGCAGCGTGGACCTTCTCTTCCCATTTATCAGGTGTGGTATGCAGGTGCGCATTGAATTCGCAATCAGGAAATCTCGGTATCAGCTGAGAGAAAATGTATTTGATGTTTTCGGGAGAAGAGACGCCTATGGTATCTGAGAGTGAGAAGCGTCTGATGCCCAGGCTATAAAGTTTGCTGACGTATGATTCTACGATTTCGGCATTCCATTCATCACCATACGGATTGCCAAATCCCATGGAAATGTAGATGAGAAGCTCCTTATTGTGTTTAAGAGTGATGGCTTGTATATCGGCGACTCTCAAGAATGATTCTTCGATGGTCGCATTCGTATTGCGGATCTGAAAGGTCTCAGAGATGGAAAAAGGATAGCCTAATAAATCCACTTCTTCAAACAGCACCGCATCATAGGCTCCACGCTTATTCGCTACGATCACTGATAGCTCTGAGACAGTCTTATCTAGGTCCAAAAGCTTTAGCAGCTCTGAAGTATCTCGCATCTGCGGGATGGCCTTAGGGCTGACGAAGCTTCCTATGTCAATACGGGCAAAGCCTACTTGCAGCAACTGATTAGCGTACTGAGCTTTCAGAGCAGTTGGGATAAACTCTTTGATGCCTTGCATGGCATCCCTGGGGCATTCTATGAGTTTGAGTTCATTCATCAAGTAGTGGAGCCTCTATGATTTTTATACTTCGGTTTTATATTCTTTCTTATCGATCACCATCTTAGAGATGATCTCCTTCAGTATCTCTGATGTACCTCCGCCGATAGGGCCTAAGCGGCTGTCTCTAAACATGCGAGCCAGCGGATATTCTTCCATGTAGCCATAGCCGCCCAGGTACTGCAGGCAGTCATAGATGACTTGATCAGCTACCTTTGTCGATTGGAGCTTGGACATGCAGGCCTCCTTCACAACGTAGGCACCCAGCTGCAGCTGTGAGGCCACGAAGTAGTTAAATGATTTGATCATTTCTACTTCTGTTGCCATCTCTGACACTCTGTGTCTGAGGGCTTGGAATTTATCAAGCGACCTGCCGAAGGCCATTCTTTCTGACATGTATTGTAAGGTGTATTCCAGAGCATATTCTGCCCGAGCGTGGGCATTGATCCCCATGATCAGTCTCTCCAAGGCGAAGTGCTGCATGACGTAGTAGAAGCCCTTGCCAGCGTCTCCCATCAGGTGACTTGTCGGTACACGCACATTGTCAAAGGCGATCTCTCCCGTATCAGAAGCTCGCCAGCCTAACTTATCTAACTTAGATGCGCTGACACCAGGTGTGCCTCTGTCAATCAGAAAGACACCCATGGATTTTGGGTTTTCTTCGATGTCCATCTTAGCAATGACGACGAGGTAGTCAGAGTACACCCCATTAGTTATGAATGTCTTAGAGCCATTGATGACGTACTCATCTCCATCTTTGACGGCGAGTGTCCGCATAGCCCCTACGTCTGATCCTCCGAATGGCTCACTGATGCATAGACATCCGATCATGTCGCCATTCACACTTGCTGTCAGGTACTTATCTTTAATGGCGTCGCTTCCTTCTGCAAGGAGGTGAGTCATCGCTAAGTACTGATGTGCCCACATAGCTGCTGCAAATCCACCTGAGTTAATCCGCTGTAACTCCTCTAAGAAGATGACTGTGTAGAAGATATCCAGGTCCATACCACCATAAGCTTCAGGTGTCTTCAGTCCGAAGTAGCCCATTTCGCCAAACTTCTTCCAGATATCTCTGGAAATGGTGCCAGACTTCTCCCAGTCGTCGATATGAGGGACGACTTCTTTTTGTAGGAAAGCTCGTAAGCCGTCTCGAAATAAAGTATGTTCTTCAGTGAAATAGCTTTGGTACATGTGTTAGGATATTCGATTTAGAATAATTGTATTTCTCTTTGTAAAGCAGCGACAGATATGCCTCCCTGATCAAAATATTCTTCTCCATAGAAGTTTTGAAAAGCTGCCAAGCCTTTTTCCGTGAAGTGAGGTATGACGGTACTCCATACCATCTTCTCTGCTTCTTCATAGCTACCTACGGTGCGGACTGATTGCTGTGCTACCCAATAATAGGCGACCATCCAGGCATTGACTGAGAGCTGGTGGTATAGACCGTCAAAGGGTTCTGGCTTCATGGTACCGATCTCGACACCGAAAGCAAAAGCCTCCAGATTCCGTTTGATAGAAATCTCCGACCAGATCTTCATCACACGCTTGACGCTATTGTGCTCTAATACAGAACTGTCTCTGAAGATGAAGCGATATTTACTTTGCAGGGTCCCACAAGTACGGACATCTAAACTCAGATTGGAGAAGGCAGGGTAGTCTTTTCGTCCTAATTGAATGTTTCGCACTTCATGCACCATCTTGATGATCAGATCATTTAGAATGTGTTTTTTGTATTTGAAGTGATAGGCTAGATTGCCGCGACTCATTTCGCAGGCATGGGCTACATCAGTCAGTGTGACCGCATGATAGCCTCTCTCATTGAAGACCTTGATGGCTTTTTCTAAAATTCTGTCTTTTTTCTGCATGGTTGCTTAAGACAAATATAGTCTATTATTTTAGTCTTGTGCGACTAAAATTTATTTTTCTATTTCTATACGTTTAGTTGAAATCCTTTCCATCATTGCGACTTTCAGTTTGGTAGCGTGCTCTTTGTATTAAGTTTGAGCATCTCTGAGCTGCATTTGAAGCCTTCTCATCAGATTAGAATTATTGATGGTAGACCTGATCAGGCCACGTCGTCTGTTTGACTTCGTAGTTACTTTTGCCTGATCACAGGGCTTTTATATTTTTATGATTCTGGGCTTGTGGTGTTGGAGATAGTTCCAGATGATTTTATTCATGATCGGGTAGAAGGTGGTCTCTCGGATTGCTTCTTTTATTTCTTCTACACCGTACTGCACGTCTTCTTCATTGATGTATCCATAGCCTTGATATTTTCCTTCTTCTATTAGTACCACAGACTTCTCGCCTGATGTACGGCCTTCGTCGACGATGATGAAGTCATCATCAAAGAGCGACTTCAAGTCGGCTGTCACCTGCTTGATATTAGCATTATGGCTTTCTACATCAGGCTTCTCGCAGGAGCCTCCACAATAGCATATCTGCTGTGTCAGGCCACGGCAAGTCACTCTCTCCTGGCATATGTAGTATTCCTGCAGGAGATTGATAAGGTGATTTCGTCCGTATCCCAGCTTGTCGTATTCATGCAGCTGATTGGCGTGCTGCAGATTCTTGTCACTGGTTTTGAGGATTTCTAAAGTCAGATAGCCTTCTTCATCCGAGGATTGATTGAGGAAGTAGGGGAAGTCTTTGCGCCGCATGGCTTTATTGATTTCCGGCTGACGTAGCTTTATTTCGCTGGCTTCGTGCAGGAGGGCGATGAGCTCATTGCCTGTGAGTTCGTAGCTGATTTCATTGACTTGTTGATATAGTTTTGCTGCCTTCGTCGTCACCTTATTGAAGTGCTGGAAGACTCTGGCTTTGATGTCTTTAGCTTTTCCAATGTAGACGACACGATCATGCTCATTGATAAAGTAGTACACGCCTGGCTCTTCTGGGAGGTCATGGAGCTGATCTATGCTGATCCCTTTTGGGAGTTGAGCTTCTTTGATGCCTTGATTGATGAATACTTTGAGCTCGTCTTCTTCGTCGAATTGATTGACTATTTTCTCAAACAGCTCGACGGTAGCAAGTGTGTCATCTAAGGCTCTGTGTCTCGCATCCACTTTGATGTCGAAGTGCTTGATGAGATTTCCGAGGCTGTATGAGTTTAGTTTGGGAAAAGCCTTTCGCGATAGCTTCACCGTACAGAGCTGTCGCTTCGTGAAGGTGTAGCCTAAAGCTTTGAATTCATTCTTGATGAAGGTATAATCGAATCTGACATTGTGTGCCACGAATATGGCTCCCTCCAAAAGCTCTACGATATCCTTAGCCACTTCATAGAATTTGGGTGCATCTCGCACCATAGCATTCGTGATGCCCGTTATACGTGTGATCTCTGGAGGGATGGACCGTTCAGGGTTGACCAAAGTGCTAAACTGATTTAATACCTTAGCTCCATCATGAAGTACAATCGCAATCTCAGTAATCTTATCTCGCTTATAAAGCCCTCCCGTCGTCTCGATATCGACAATGGCGTATTTACGCTTAGCCATACAGGTCTGTTAGGATGGATGATGATCTTATTATCGTGTCTTTCGCTGATGTCATGTCGCGGAAATATAGAAAATAATTTTAATACGAATCAATATACAACGGAAAAGGCGTCTCCTCAGATAGTACAGGAAGTGATCCCTGCGGCAGAGAGACTGCAGCTATATGTTCCGGACCTGAAAGATAAGAGAGTCGGCCTGGTGATTAACCATACGAGCATGATCGGGAATACTCATCTGGTAGATACACTATTGGGCCTGGATGTGACCGTGGCCAAGATATTTGCACCAGAGCATGGATTCAAAGGTGAGGCGGATGCAGGTGAGAAGGTTCAGGATAACCAATACAAGGGCATAGAGGTCATCTCGCTATACGGGAAGAATCGAAAGCCTACGGAGTCAAACATGCAGGGCTTAGACGTGATTTTATTTGATATCCAGGATGTTGGCGTTCGCTTCTATACTTATATCTCTACGATGACCTATGTGATGGAAGCGGCAGCTGGGAGTCAGGTTCCTATGATGGTCCTTGACCGACCTAATCCTAACGGGCATTACATAGACGGACCGATCCTGCAGCCTGAGCTCAGCTCCTTTATTGGTATGCATCAGGTGCCTGTCGTCTACGGGATGACCATCGGAGAGTACGCACTGATGGTGAATGGTGAAAAATGGCTTGATGGTGGAGCTGAGGCTGACCTGACTGTGATCCCGTGTCATAATTATAATCATCAGACTCTCTATGACTTGCCCGTAAAGCCTTCACCTAATCTTCCGAATCTGAGGTCCATCTTACTATATCCTTCTCTCTGTTTTTTTGAGGGGACACAGATCAGTATTGGCCGTGGCACGAATCAGCAGTTTCAGCTTATTGGTCATCCAGCCATCACCAGTGACTTTAGCTTTACACCCAGATCTGGACCTGGGTCTAAGTACCCTAAGCATCAAGATCAGACCTGCTATGGTGAGGATCTGACTCATCTGGATCCAGTGTGGATTAAGACCCAGAATCAATTGATGTTAGACTGGTTAGTCAAGTATCATAAAGAGGTCACTGACAAAGGCGAAGCATTTTTCTTAGATAATAATTTCTTTGATAAACTGGCTGGCACGCCGATGCTAAAAAAACAAATCGAGCAGGGATATAGCGCACAAGAGATCAGAGAAGGCTGGCAGGGTGAATTAGAAGTCTTCAACAAGCTGCGGAAAAAATATTTGTTATACAAAGACTTTTAATCGGCTGAGTCAGTGTGGACCTACTTGCTTTGACTCAAACGTCAATCTCTTTAGCATAATCCACACGGCGAGTAACAGCAAGAGTCCAATGAAGCCGTAAATAAGGTAGCTGTGCCGCTGTTTGAATAGCATCGCTTGGCTATCTCCAGTCAAAATAAGACCGCCCCACAGACTTGGATGTCTCAAATATTCAGGAGAATTAGATAAGTAGTCCAGCTTGGCTAATCGGAGAGCTGTAGATTTTGCTTCTCCTTTGATCAGGTATTCGTAGAACGAATTCATGATGATTGAATTAGACTTATCATTAGCTTCCCAAAGTGAGCTGATCACTGATGCTGCACCTGCATAGAAGAAGCCTCTTGATAGGTTAGAGATACCTTCTCCAGCGATTAGTTTACCACTTCCAGAATGACATGCAGGAAGGGCGACTAATTGTGTAGGTGATTTCAAAGTATAGAGATCACCCAATGAAATGATGTTTCTCTCCTTGGTATCTGAGCTACTGAGTGCTAAGTGGGAGTACTTATTGTTCTCATCTACCTTAATCGCATGGCCTCCAAAATGTAAGATGTCACTTGACGTCAAAGCTGCAATAAAGTTATCCTTAGTTGTTTCTAAGTCTGAATATAATGTCACACCAGCTATATCGCTGATGGGCTTAATTCCAGCTTTAGAATTAGATAGTTCTGGTAAATCAGAGTTTTGGTAGTTTGGTCTGAAGGCCGCAATGCTTGTAACAGGGTTTTGTCCAGGCTCACGATTTTTCATAAGAAGTGTTCCCGAAAGATCATAAGAGATGGTATGACTTTGAATTAGATAGTGCCTGTCATTCGTTAGTAGGGTTTCAAAATTTAGATAATGCAGTTCTTCGTCAGGTATGATAGTCAGATTATCGGCCAATCTTCCCAAGGGCTGTATGAGGAGTGCGTATAATTGATGAGAAGTGGATGTAAAAGAATCACGAGCAGCACGATCATTATTAGAGTCAGTCATAGCTGTTCGCCAATTACTCAGTTCATTTAAAATATCAGATCTTTTACCTAAGTCAAATATTTGTGTGACGTCATTTTTGATGGTAAGTGCATGCAAGCGATCGGAACTAAAATGATATGCGATCAATATTTCATTGGTATCTATGGCATTAATCACCGAAGATAAGTTGTCGACAACTATCATGTTTTTTTGTAGATACTTGTCTCTACTTTGTAACATTTCTAATTGACGGCTCTTGTTTTTTATTAGCACTTGCTGAAGCGAATCTATATCGATGGCAGTCGAATCTGGCTTAGCGAAGTATAGCTCATTTTCTAATTGAGAAGCTTTAATAGCTAATTTTTTAATCTTACTATTAATGCTTGATACTTCTTCTTTCACATCCTGGCTGTCATTCCTATGGATGTTCATCAGTAATAATAAGTTGTTTAGCTTTTCTGTGAGAAACCAGTAGAAACTGTGATCATCTAATTCCATGGCGATTTTAATCGCAGCCTGATAAAAATCATTGTATTTACCTTTTGCTATTTGCATGCTTCCTTCAAAGTACATATCAATAAGATGGAAGTCGATCAAGCTGTCGATAAGATAAGCACCATCTTGTAGTTGTTTTAGAGTAGTGAGATGTTTAAACTTGGTATCTGTTATGTACTCATCGATCAGGACATCGATCAATAAGTTCTTATGCGCTGAATTTCTAAAGCGAATCACATCTTGGATAGAGCTGTCTTGAGTGAGCTCATATTTTGCTGCAGCGAACGTACTTTTAGATTTTTTATATTCTCCCATGCAAGAACTGATATTAGCCATACCAAGTTTAATGCCGACAGAGGCTTCGATGTACCTAGGATTCTCATGATGTTCGAATGACTCATCTGCTCGATTGATGTAGGAGTTAGCTGCCTGGCATTGATTTAGGTCTATCAAATGATTACAAATATTAATCAAAGAAATAGTATAGAGATTATTGATGTCCGAGTGAGTACGATTGTCGTACATGAGCTTTATTGACTCCGTATAATGATCGATAGCGAGCTGATGACGATCTTGATTCGTCGCTATAAAGCCTTTCTGCATCTCATTGAGGACCACTTGTTCTAGTACATCAATATGATCAATGGGGACCTCCGAATAGATGCTATCTGCCTGATCCAGAGCTTTTTGTGATAACATTCTATTCTCGATACTTGAATATTCAGAGTAGTCTATACTCAACTCTCGAAAGAGTGTAGCCTTTCCATAGCGGTCGATTGAATCAAATTCTGAAGATTCGATAAAGGAATTTAGATAATTGATAGCGGCCTCAAATTCACCATTTGTGCGGTAAATTTCTGCTTTGCGCAAATGAGCTTCGTACAATGATTCGAAGCCTCTGCCTGAAATTTTTAAGTTGATAATCGAATCATATGATTCAATAGCTTCATCAATTAGACCAATATCCTGAGCTGCTTTACCCTTGATTAAGTAGCTGGTAGGCAGTCTGTACCCGTAATAGTCTGATTGTAGGTAGTTGCTGATCGCTTTATCTGCATGACGAATTATGCCATCATAATCACTTAGAGTAAAGTATCTATAGGCGATGAAATAATGGAGATGGCCTATGGTGTCATAGGGTGCAGATTCGAACTCTTCCTCTAAGGAGGTCAGATTTTTAATCTGCACCTGGACTGTATCTGATGATCCTCGTGCTGCTCTCATTTTATAATCATAGGATTGAGCATAGGAGCTAGAGCAGCATATCATCGTACAGATCAAGATGAGATAGTAGCTTAGCTCTGGTAATCTGTCATGGACATACGGCATAAGTGAATATACTCAGAATATTCAATCTGTTCCTATATGTCAATTTAGTGTGCTCAAGTTCCTCCTCAGTCTTTATCGACATCTTGGGTATGAACGATTAATCCCTTATCCAGATGAATGCTTTTTTGATCCTTCTTTTCTATGTCAAGAGTTTCTGCGTTCTTCATGCTTAATTACACAGCTGGTCATTAGCCAAAATATAGGAGTGATAAATGTAGTTAGTGCTCGGATCTGACCAGGAAGCTGAATTAAAAAACATATGGTCCTGATCTACATTGTTGATCCCGACTTCTATGATTTCCTTGACCAGCGCTGCTGTAAATTGGGGAGCAGCATAGGAAGTCCCCATAATACCACATTTGATGCCATCATCCACAACATCTTGTATCTCTATGGCTGCCTCAGCAAATCCTGCCTCACCTCCTCTATAGTTAGAGCTGGACCAAATACTTATTTCTTCACCTAAGATCCAACATGATTCTTCAGCGATCGATCGGCATAAGCCTCCCACTTCAAATAGCTCGGGGAGATATGTATCTTCCGTGGCTCCCGTCTGTGGATCGACCACTGACGGATAGGTATATGCATAGCCAGAAGGGAAGTGTTCAGCGGAGGCGATATCTTCACCTCTATTGCCAGAGGAGCAGGAGATCAATATGTCATTGTCATTTGTTATCTTTTCTATGACGTCTTGTAGAATTAAGTTGTTCGTGTACAGTCCCCAGCTTATATTGATGATGTCTGCGCCTCGCTGTGCTGCATAGCTGATCCCACATGCTGCGTCATAGGCTGTACCTGTGCCGCAGTCATTCAGCACTTTTATGATTAGAGAGCTCTGGTCTGGAATATTCAATCCTATTTTTTGCAGGGCATTGAGATATGAGAGATAGACTGCTGTGCCATGACCTCGACGATCTGTCACGTCAGCATTTCGCTCTACAAAATTCCAGCCGTACGTGTCGTATGGTGGTTCATTTTGACATCCGATATCGACTAATACATTTGATTTTAGAGTAAAACCAAGCAGCGAAGATGTCGGAATTTTATCTGGATTAATTCCAGAATCTAAGAAGGCGACGACTGGCACGGTTGCAGCTGTATTCGTATTTAGCACGGTATCGCTGAAGCTGGGATTACCCATGAGAGTGTCTGGAGCATCTTCGTTTAATAATCCTGCGTCAATGAAATGATTCAAGCTATATGAAGGCCCCTCGCTCTTAGGCCCTCCGCTGGAGTTAGCAGCTATACCACCACCTTCTTCATCAATGATGTATTGAGGGTCAATGGTATATAGAAATATATCATGTGCACACAGGCATTTCTCTATTAAGGTGCCCTCTTGAAATGAAATGTAGTCTAGATTTTGATCGTTTTCGATAAAGTCATCATTGAAGAAAATACTATCTAGATAATTCTTGATTCCTTCCTCATTTGTTGACATTATTCCATTTGGAAAATAGACAGTGATTTGATTTGGCACATACTTATTGCCGTCATCATCTAATTCAAAATCGACTTGAGCACAGGGACTACTCTCGCAAGGCTCACTCACGGCACACTCTTCATCGCAAGATTCAATGTAGGCATGCAGTTCGGATCCTTGCACGACTTCAAATCCTGAATTCATCGCTATCATACTGCCTGCTGTGTAGATGCTTGGTACGGGATAATCGATGAAGTCATCTGATGTTATTTTATAGGCTGCTTTTTCTATTCTTTCTGATTCTGGATTGCTTGACAGATTTCGGATTGATTCGCAGTAGCAGTATGCATCATCATTTTCTGTAGAGCCACAGGCTCCTGTTTGGCTGGAACAAAAGGCTTCCCAGGTCGTACAGAATGCATTCCCTTCACTGATTAAGCTATTGAAGCTGGTACTGGAACTACACAGATTCTGCAAATTAGAGTCGTAGCATCCTGATAAGTCATTGTCATTGACGACAAAGAATGTGAGATTTAGGTTTCCTATTGATGCAGGTATTCGTCCCGTTAATAAATTGGAAAAGAGCAGGAGTTGGGACAACTGATTTAAGCTACCAATCTGAGCTGGTATGGTGCCAGATAGGTAGTTTTCTTGAAGATGTAATCTTATGAGTGATGTCAGATTGCCCAGTGTTACAGGTATCGGACCAGTAAGTTGGTTTTCTTGTAGGCTGAGTTCTTGCAGGGAGCCTATCATTCCTATATCAGACGGGATGGGTCCAGTCAAATCATTGTTTTTTAGGCTTAGTATTTCAAGGTCTGGATTCGCTGAAAATCCTACGGGAATCTCTCCAGATAGAGTATTTCCGCCTAAACTCAAATGAGTTAGCTGGATCAGGTTGACAATAGATGCGGGAATAGATCCTGATAGGGTATTGTTGCTCAGATTCAGCTTTTTAATATTGCAGAATCCTCCTATTTCAATCGGGATCTGACCGTTTAATTTTTTTGCTTGCAGATCCAATTCTTTCACTGTCCCATCTGGATGAAGTGTCACTCCTGTCCAGCTTCCCATATCTGTACCTGGGGGCATCGTTGGATCGGCTATAAATTGGCTTCGCGTCATCCACGATGCTACCGAGTCCCAATTATCTCCATCAGTATTCAAGTATATGGCCCGCAAAGCAGTATAGTCAGATTGGATGGATGCGCTCGTTAACGTAGCATATTGATCATTGGAATATGATTTGCCATATAAAAGACAGGTGAAAACAATGATCAGGGGAATAAATTTATACATAAGAATTGATTTGTAGGAAGTCCAGTCCACCTCCAAATTATTATAATTATGGTATGAACACAATCTATTGATCGTTATTAACACAAAAGAGCTGTGTTCACCTCCATCTTTGATGATATATTCAGTTACTAAAGATATTCTTACCTTACTCACCAATATTTGTAGTAAAATGATGATATGACCTCAGCGGAATACATAGGCGGTTTTACTTCAGGTGATCAGGAAATCATTGGCTTGTTTTATGAGCAAAATCTGCCAAAAGTCACCAACTGGATAGTAAAGAATAACGGCAATGCCGAAGATGCGCTTGATGTATTTCAAGATGGGGTAGAGTCTCTCATTCAGAAGATGTTTGCAAATAAACTACCTCCTGATGTCAATGTAGAAGCTTACTTTTTTACCACTTGTAAGAATATGTGGTTCAAACGGATCGGGAAAAAAATAAAAGAAGATAAGGTAAGAATCACCGAAGAACATAGATATACAAATGATACTACACAAGAAGATAATCTTGACTACGATTATGAACGGGATGGCTTGAAGCGAATGATGAGCGAGACATATAACAAGCTGACACCGACATGTCAAAAGCTCGTTTCTCTTCTTGAAGAAGAAGTAGCAGCTGAAGAAATTGCTGAATTGTTAGAGATGTCTAATGCCAATACCGTTTATCGCAGAAAATTCGCTTGTTACAAGAGTTGGAGAAAGTACTTATTGGAGCATCCGTTTTATCCAATGTGGAAATATAAAAATGATTGATCATGGTTGAAGAAGATATACTAAAATACCTTGAAGGCACACTGTCTGATGCTGATCATACTGCCTTTGAGCAGCAGTTATCCCAGGATGAAGATTTGGCTAAGGCAGTTGCATCCTATCGAGAAATGAAGTCATTCGCCAAATCTAAAGTCACCGAAACAAAAGCTCTCTTAGCTGCAGAGTCGGTCTATAAAAAGCATAAGCAAGCGCTTAGACAAGATGCACAGAGGACACTTACGATAAGTGAACCAGTGAAGAAGAATAAGTCAATGATCAAGTATCTGATTCCCATCAGCATAGCAGCTGCTGTATTACTCGGTATTTT
>CALFUK010000053.1 GCA_937929945.1 uncultured Saprospiraceae bacterium | reverse complement strand
CCATCAAAAATTCTCGGATTGTATCTTATCCAGATGCAGGCCACATCCCGATGGAAGAAGTCCCTCTGAAAAGTGCCGCTGATGCCATGGCCTTTCTACTAGAGGATTCTTCCACCCGATGAGACAACCTAATCATCGATTAAGATGTTACTTTTCTCTAAAATCAAGCCCCATTGAAGATAACAAGAAGCGACATAGAGCATCTGGATAAACAGGCCAGAGTCAACCTCATGAACAGCATCACTGGATTCAAATCAGCGAACCTCATCGGCACTGCTAATACAGCTGGCCTGTCGAATCTGGCTGTCTTCAGCACGGTGACGCATCTGGGTTCTAATCCACCACTGATCGGTATGATCACCCGCCCGACGTCAGTACCGAGGCACACCTATGCTAATATCATAGCTACGGGACAGTACACGATTAATCACATTCATCAATCTTACACCGAGGCCGCACACCAGTGCTCGGCAAAGTATGATGATGTTACCTCAGAGTTTGTCGCTTGCGGATTCGAAGAAGAATACCTGGACGGCTGCACGGCTCCCTTTGTCAAAGCAGCGACGATCAAGATAGGCTTACAACATAAGGAGACAATAGAAATCAAGACGAACGGCACACTGCTCATCGTAGGTGAAGTACTGGTGATCGATACGGCAGCATCAGTCTGTGATGCCGAGATGAATGTCGATTTAATCAAAGCAGGGACTGTCGCTATCTCAGGACTGAACAACTATCATAGTGCTCAATTGATCGAAAGCTATGGTAAAGTGAGTCCAGATCTGAATTTCAGTTCTTAAGGCAATCCGATTATGCACAAAAAGCAGTTTCTTTGCGTTCTTTACATCGAAGAATCATAAACGGCAAACAATAAACAAGTGATATGGCTAAAGTATTAATCAATGATGGAATCCACCCAAGTGGACTGCAAAAACTAAAAGATGCTGGCATAGAGGTATCTACAGACAAAATAGCTCAGGAAGATCTGGCAGCAAAACTACCCGCTTACGATGCGATCTGCGTCAGAAGTGCGACTAAGGTAAGACAGGAGCTGATCGATCAATGTCCTAACCTGAAAGTCATCGGCAGAGGTGGTGTAGGTCTGGACAATATCGATGTAGAGCATGCTAAATCGAAAGGCATCCAGGTAGTCAATACCCCAGCCGCATCATCCAGATCTGTCGCAGAATTAGTCTTTGCTCACCTGCTGTCCGTCAGTCGCTTCTTATATCAGGCTAATCGGTCCATGCCAGAAGATGGTGACAACAACTTCAAAGGACTAAAAAAATCCTACGCCAAGGGATCAGAGCTGGAAGGTAAGACCTTGGGCATCATTGGCTTCGGACGAATTGGACAAAATACAGCGAAAGTCGCTTTAGGCATGGGTATGGAAGTCATTGCTGCTGACCCATACGTAGAGAAGGCCACCATAGACATGGGACGCTTTGGTACTGTCGATATCGCTACGGGCTCTATGGACAGCTTACTGGCTGATGCTGACGTCATCACGCTGCATGTACCCTTCACTGGAGAAGCAGTGCTGAGCACTGATCAATTCAATAAGATGAAAGATGGTGTCATCATCATTAATGCTTCCAGAGGCGGCACAATCGATGAGACAGCCCTCTTAGAAGCGCTGGACAATGGTAAAGTCGCTGCAGCAGGATTAGACGTATTTGAAAACGAGCCTAATCCTCGACAAGACTTGCTACAACATCCGCGCATATCATTGTCCCCGCACATTGGCGCATCGACGAATGAAGCACAAGAAAAAATTGGTTTGGAACTGGCAGATAAATTGATCGATATCTTAGGCTAAGCCTAATCCAAGATCTCAATATGGAATATAAGGGTGCTATTAGGAGGTACATAACCTGGTAGCCCCTCATCACCGTAACCTAAATGTGCTGGCACAACGAAGGTAGCCTCGGATCCCGCACTCAGATAAGTCATACCCTCATCCCACCCTGGGACCATCTGGCCTACGGTGAACCAGATTGGCTTACGACGCTTACGACTCGAATCAAATACGTCACCACTAAGAAATTCACCTGTATAGTGAGCTCTGACCTGATCGCCTCTTCGGATCAAGGGCCCATCACCCAACTTATGAATAACGTAGTATAAACCGGAGTTGCTTTTATATGCATCCCAACCCTTATCTGCGATGTAGTCTATGATGGCATTGACCTCTGACTGGTATTCAGTCTCGGGCTCTGTCGTATAGTCTTGATATAGTAAATCACCTAATGGAGATGTGTTGCTTTGAGCTCGTATCGAGTCTTTTCTCTCTTGATGAGGATTCTTTTTATTGGCTTGACCCTCTATACAGCCGGTGACTGTGAGAACCAAGAATAATAGAATAGTGGAATTAAAATAGGACACAAGCCAAGATAGTAAAGTTGGACTTTATACTGCTAAACAACAATGGAATAGCTCTTACAAAATAACATGTGAAACGGAATGACCTGATGAGATGACTACCCTATCGCATTGACATGGCGAGTCAGCTTGCTTTTTAGGTTAGCTGCTTTATTCTTATGCCAGGTGTTTTTCTTAGCTAACTTGTCAATCATAGAGATGACCTTAGGTAGCAATTCCTTAGCTGCTGAACCATCCTCCAGCTCTCTCAGCTTCTTGATCATTGTTCTGGTAGACTTCTTGTAATACCTATTTTGCAGTCTTTTAGCTGCATCTTGCTTAATCCGTTTCTTAGCTGACTTATGGTGTGCCATAAAAAATACCTGTTTTTTAAAGGATTGCAAAGATACATGTTTTTTTGTCATTGTAAAGCGTC
>CALFUK010000052.1 GCA_937929945.1 uncultured Saprospiraceae bacterium | reverse complement strand
AAGGAGAAAGATGACGCATCGCGAGACAAAGAAATAAAACAAGAATCAGCTCAAATTAAAAAAATGCCTTGGCTAAAGTATGCGGCTGTGGCCGCCATACTGATCGCTGTATTCTATGCTGGTAATCTATGGATGGAAGCTGCTGAGCTGGATCGCTTAGAGCAGAAATATGCAGGCATAGAGCTGCCAGCGAGTCATATCGTGCGGACGAGATCTGGTACATCGACGGCGGATATCAGTCCTTTGAAATTAAAGGCCTTTAATGTCTATGACCTGGCGTTGATAGAATTAGAGCAAGGTAATTATAAAGAGGGGGATCGGTATTTAAGGGAGAGTTTGCGGTTGTTTGAGGAGGTGTTAGAAACTCAAGGTGATACCATTGCTAAACACTATATTAATTCGATAAGAAAAATTTTGTAATAACTTTTAATTTATAATTAATGTGCAGAGAAGTTTACCCAATTTCGAATCTGAGCATCAAGCTAATAGAAAAAGAATCTAATAGTTTATTTTCAGTAGAAGAAGAAAAAGACAAAAAACGATTTACAATATTTAATAATTCAGATCTATTCGCTCTCTTATCAAATGATAAATATTCGTCTGTCGGTGTTCATACGGCTGAAAATGATATGTTGTTCTACGCTAATAGGGATAGTTGTGCTTATCGTAAAAGCGAAATAGGGTTTATAGCTGGAAGACAAGGCTGTATACCATATTTGGTAATGAATTTAGGATCAACTGAACCATTGAAGGTAACTGTAAGGGGAAAACAATATTTTCCTGCTTATGTTGCCTATCATCCCGATATAAATAGGCTTGAATATCGTTGCGGTTATTTACGGGCAGATTTGAATGGAGACGAACAAGCACAGTTTGATGAAATATACAAAAGAAACAGCAGTAACCCTTATGATGTATATTTTGGATTTGACGAAAGTAATGGTACTCATGATGCATTAATAATCAATGAATACGAATACTATGACTGTCAATAAGAAATAAATGACGCCCAATAATAAGGATGCCCATATTCTGGATGTTGTTCAATAAATTCTTTTTTTGAGAGCATGGTCAATTCACTTGAGGCTTGACTATCTATCTTCCACAGCGTTGAGGCCTGGGAGCTGACCCCGATCTGATCAAAATAACGATTGAGAGAAAAAATACCTTCGTTATTGAGTGTGTGCCCAGCACCACTTTCACAGGCGCTGAGGACGATCTTTTTCACAGCAGTCTCTATTCCCAATAATTCATATCCATAGAGGCTATCAATACCTGCTTCTGACGTGCGGAAATACAACTTCACATCGTCACGATTCGCTGTATTGCTGACAGCATGAAGACTTAAGTGAATGTAATCCACGGAAGGATCTTGAAGGCTTTCTATAAACTGACCTTTTGTGGCTTTTGCACCTGAGTAAACGATAGTATTTTGATGTCGGGTTTTTATGGAATTTACCTCCTTGTAGGCGTAGGGCAGTTCTGAGAAATGTGTGGTAGAGCCGGCCAATATGGTCTCACCATCACTAAATGAAAAGGCTGCTACTTTGAGGTTCTCTGGAAGCAGCGGTGTTATAAATGATCTTGGTGAAAAGGCATAAGTAATGTCATAATTGTGCATTAAATAGGGGACCTCTTTATAGTCATTGATATGTGTGTTGACGTCCGTGACTAAAGCCTCAAAATTAACCTGATGGATTACATCATCTGCAGAAATAATGACTTCCTGCTTAAGTTTTGCCAGGATGTCATCATCGACTAACTGCACATACACTTCATGCGCCATGGTCTGATAATCTACCACTGGGATATGTTGATTTTTACTTTGGACTGTGTATAGCTCATTGATGATGCGTTCCAGCATGTGGGCTTCCCGTTTGTAGATACTCGTCCCCTCACGGTTAATCAGGATAATATAGAGGGTGTCGTCTATGAGGTAATAGTCGAGAAAGCTTTGGGTAGGGGATAATCGATGCTGTACTTCTGCTAAGCTCTCTTTGGTCTGAGATTCATTTAAGCTTAGATCTGCTTGATTATAAATAGATAAAATATGCGCCTCTAGACTGTCTTGTTCATCTAATGCTCTTTGAACTTGCGGCCAGCTTCGGCTGGATGCAGCGCCAAATGACTTTATCTCTTTTTTTATTTCGACTTCTTTTTTACGTATGTCTTTAGGAATTAGACTATCTGATTGATACAGCTGCATGTCCCTCTCCAGCAGCATGTTTTTTTTGATAGAGGCGAATTGATAAAAATGCTGTTTGTTTTGTATGGTGGGGTTCTTTTGATATAAATCATAAATGAAGTCAAGAGCAGATTCAATTAAATCAGTTTTGTCCCCATAGATTCTGAGGATCGATGCCTCATTAAGGCTGACTGTCTGTTGGAGCAGTGATTCGTAAGATTGATTAAGTAGCGCTATTGCTTCTGCCTGATGATTTTCCTTTTGTGTTTTTTTCCATTGATTGATACTGATTGAAGCCAGCCTGGCTTTGTCGATAAAGCTAAAGCTATACAGCTGATTTTTTTCACTGGAATTCTCTGGAGCTATGGGTTTTGATCGATAGACGGCCTTAGCCTGATCAAATTTTTGATTTTTTTCAAGGGCTTGTGAGTAGTACCACACTATGGTGTTATATACAGCGGCCTGAGCTATGACTTGTGATTCGTAGTACTGTAATGCCTTCTGCCAATGGCTCTCTGATGCAGTAAAGTCTCTCTGCACCGACAGTATCTGACCCTTCACTCGATGATAATTCGCATAGTCATTTCCACAGCTTTCGGTGGTATTGATGAATAGGGTGTCCAGTTCCAAAAGCTTTTGGCTGGCAATAGATTTTTGTGCCTCTCTATAATCATACAAGTACGCATAGACAGCATTTTTCAAAAAAACATGATATTCAGGTGTGCACTGTTTATCATTCAGTAGTGACTTTACTTCCTTCACATCCTTGATGGCATATGCGGGATTTTCTAATCTGGTGTAGGTCAGAATCCGTTGGTTGAGCATGCGAGCTTTCGCCACATCAGATAGTGGCTGGGTAGCTCTTTCTGGGTCTAAGAATTTACGACACAGCACCAGACTCCTCAGATTCTTACGCGAGTATGAGCTGATATTGACCATCATGTGGTAAAGAGTAAGGTGATAAGCCGTGTTGTGCATCAGCGGCTCTAAGAGTTGGTAGATGTCTCTGTTTATCTGTTGAGCTTTGGCATTTTCGATGTCGTCTTGGTAGAAGTAATAAGTGCTCAGCTGCATCATATAGTCGATCTTTTGGTAGAAGTTGGTCGCCGTGTCTACCCGATCTTCGATGATACTGATGTCTTCAAATGTACCTGTGCGATAAAATTCAAAATAAAATGAATCAATCGGAAGGATCAGCTGTGTATCCAGTGAAGGAAAGGCTTCGGCCTCAAACATCCAGGCGTAGTGCAGCTTACAGCGCCATAGTTTAGAGTTGACGTATTTCTGGTCTGTGGCGCTGATTTCTTGGTTTCGATAATGCAAGAGTTTCTGAGCAGCTGCATCGATCTGCATACTCAGCATCAGAGAATCTATCTCACTGATGATGGCAGAATCTGATTTTTCGAGCAGATCAAATATGTCTAGGCCATCGACTTGCTTTGTACATGTAGATAGCATCAGCGCTGCAGTGATGAATAATAGCCAACGGATCATCATTTCGAAGTTACGAAACACACCGACATCAAGCTAAGAATCAGTTATATTAGCTGCATAATAACTTAATGATGAAGTGTATCTCTTTACTTTTGATTAATCTGATCTGTCTTTCCTATGTCTTAGGACAATCCTTCGACCCCGCCCAATTCAACCAATTAGCCCCGCGTAACATCGGTCCAGCTGGTATGTCGGGTCGGATAACTGCCATTGATGTGGATACGAAGAATAACGTCATCTATGGAGGCGCTGCCTCTGGAGGTGTCTGGAAATCAATCAATGGAGGCGTCTCCTGGGAGCCGATCTTTGATGATCAGCCCGTGCAGTCCATCGGATCCATCGCTGTGCATGATGCGAATCCGTCCATCATCTGGGTAGGCACGGGAGAGGGCAATCCTCGTAATTCGCATAACTCTGGAGCCGGGATCTATCAGTCCGTGGACGGTGGAGATCACTGGTCCTATAAGGGCCTAAAGGAGACGAAGCTCATCCATCGCGTCATCATCAAAAAAGACGATGCTAACACCATCTTCGCCGGAGCTATGGGCTCTGCCTGGGGCGACAGTGAGCATCGCGGGGTCTATAAATCTACTGATGGAGGTGACACCTGGAAGAAGGTGCTCTATGTAGACCAGCGGACTGGTGTAGCTGATCTCATCGTCGATCCTAACAATCCCAATAAACTCTTTGCTGCGATGTGGGATTTCAGAAGGACACCCTGGGATTTCACCTCAGGCGGCGAGGGCTCTGGACTCTACGTCAGTCACGATGCGGGAGAGAGCTGGACGAAGCTGACCCCAGAAGAAGGGCTGCCTAAAGGAGACTTAGGTAGGATCGGGATCACCATCTCAGCGGCTAATTCTAATGTCGTCTATGCCCTCATAGAAGCGAAGGAAAATGCACTATATAAGTCATTCGACGGTGGTCAGAACTGGGTGGAGCATTCGACTCATGAGAACATTGGCAATCGACCTTTCTACTACTATGAGCTTCATGCTGACCCGAATAACGAGAACATCGTCTACAGCCTGTGGACCTATGTATCCAAGAGCACAGACGGAGGTAAGACTTTTAAAATTATTGCCGACTATGGTAATGATGTCCACCCAGACCATCATGCATTCTGGATTGATCCTGATGACAGTGATCGCCTGATTGATGGTAATGATGGCGGTATGAATATCTCACATGATGCAGGCGCGAGCTGGCAGTTTGTACCTAATCTGCCGGTCGGTCAGTTCTATCACGTCAGTGTAGATGATGACTTTCCGTACAATGTATATGGAGGGATGCAGGACAATGGCTCATGGGCTGGCCCTGGATTTGTCTTGAAGAGTGGCGGCATCACCAATCATGATTGGCAAGAAGTCATGTTTGGTGACGGATTCGATGTCGTGCCCCTGCCGAGTGACAATCGCTACGGCTACGCCATGTCTCAAGGAGGTAATATCGGACGCTATGATCGGCTGACAGGTCGGACAGAATTCATCAGACCAGTGCATCCCGAGGGAGACGTATTGAGGTATAATTGGAATGCCGCTTTGGCGCAAGACCCATTTGACAATTGTAGTCTGTACTATGGCAGTCAGTATGTCCACTACAGCCGCGACTGTGGCCTGTCATGGGATATCCTCTCTCCAGACCTCACGACGAATGACACCATGAAGCAGAAGCAGCTCTACAGCGGAGGGCTGACCTACGATGCCACTGGTGCTGAGAATAATACCACCATCCTCTCCATCGCACCCAGCCCCGTCAATAAAAGCGTGATCTGGGTAGGGACTGATGATGGGAATCTGCAGGTCACCACGGATGGTGGCGGCAGCTGGAAGAATGTGATCAAGAATATACCATCAGCACCTAAGCAGGCCTGGATACCCCAGATCGAAGTGTCATCCTATGATCAGGCTGAGGCATTCGTAGTCATCAATAACTTTAGACAGAATGACTGGTCCGCTCACTTATATCATACGAATGACTATGGTGCGACCTGGACCAGACTGGTCGATGATCGAGATGTGGGCGGCTTTGTGAATGCCATCACTCAAGACCCTGTAGAGCCGAATCTACTTTTTTTAGGCACCGATGTCGGCCTGTATATTTCACTTAATAAAGGGAAAGATTGGACGCACTGGAAAGAGGAATTTCCACAGGTGCAGATCAGGGATATGAAGATCCAGAAGACCATGCATGATCTCGTGATTGGCACCTTTGGCCGTTCATTTTGGATCATGGATGACATCCGACCCCTGAGAGAATTAGCTCGAGCGGAGGGGATTGTCAAAAAAGAATTCCATCTTTTTGATGGTCCAGAAGGCTACCTCACCACGAATCGGTCCTACGATGGAGTCCGATTTGGGGCACAAGGTTCCTTCTCTGGAGAAAATAAGCGGAGAGGAGCCGTCTTCTCCATATGGCATAAGCCAACAGAGAAGAAGACTGAAGAAGCGCCAAAAGAAGATGCAGAAGAATCAACGGATCAAGAAGATAGTAGCGCAGAGGAAGGGCAGCAAAGTGCTGCTAAGAAGCGCAAGAAAGACATGCTCTACGTAGCGATCATTTCTGAAGATGGAGATACGCTGAGGCAGTACAGCCGCAAGCTGAAAGAAAAAGGCCTCAATCGAATTTCCTGGAATATGCGTCAAGATGGGGTGCGATCAGCCAGCCGCTCGGAGGTCAAAGAAGGTACAGACTTACCCAGTGGAACAGAAGTGATGCCAGGTGCATATAAGGCGGTCATGATCTATGGAGACCACAAAGATAGTACGACAGTCCATGTCAAGCTGGACCCTCGCTTACAGATATCAGATGCCGAGATCATGGTCAAAAAGGAGGCTCTGAAACAATTCGAAGAGCTGGTAGATGTCTCGGCTAAATCCTTTGCACTGCTCAATGAAGCCCGCAAGTCGATCTCAGTGGTAGAAGCCATGATGGTGAATCTGCCTGACTCGACGGAGAAACATCTGAAAAAGCTCAATAAGGAGCATCAGGAAAAAATCAAAGCTTTAGAGCATCTATACAGCAATACGGAAAAGATAAAGGGCATCCAGCGAGACCCATCAAAGCTGAACTCCATGCTCTGGGGTGTGCGCCGATACCTGACCTCATCTTGGGGTGAGCCAGGGGAGAACGCTCGGAATGCAGTGCGCATCTTCACCGATAAGTCAAAAGAGGCTATCAGTGCGATCAATGAGTACATCGATGGAGACTGGCGCGAATACGAGGCAGAAGTCTCTGAGATTCGCTTTAATCCATTTAAGGAGCTAAAGACACTGCAGATTGAATAGATAATGGATAGTCACTACTGTCCAGCGACCGGATAGTCAAGACTGATTGACACATGGCTCAGGTGATCGATTCTGAGTTAATGCGAGGTTAAAAGTCTGTTGCTATGCGATTAGGGCATTACATTTGTTGTTATACCATCAAATACGATAAGTTATGATCTTTAAAACAGCCATGATAACCTTGATGATGAGTGCATTTGGAGTCTTCTATAAGTCTCTTCCCTCAGTCAATGTGAAGACCTTCGAAGGAGAAGAAGTCAACATCAACGAATATACTTCTAATGGAAAGATACAGCTGGTCAGTCTTTGGGCTACCTGGTGTGGGCCCTGCAAGCGGGAGCTCAATGCCTTAGAAGCGGTATACCCTAAATGGAAAGATGACTATGGCGTGGAGATCGTAGCGATCACCTTGGATAATGCCAGAAGCGTCAAGAGAGCGCATACGATGGCACTTAGAGAGGAATGGCCTTATACTTTTTTCAGCGATTCTGATGGCGTCTTAGCTGGTGGCCTGGGTGTCAGAGGTATCCCTTACTCGATGCTCATTGATCAAGAAGGTAATATTGTATCCACTTCAGAGGGATATTACGATGGTTATGAGGCAGAGATGGAAAAGAAGATTAAAGACTTAGTTAAGTAGAGAATCATTCTTATATTTGATTTGAGAATCATTGAATTACAACTTAAATCATATTAGACATGAGAAAGACGATTTCCAAATTTGCGTGCATTGTGACGATGTCCATCCTACTTAGCTCTTGCTATACACTAAGCTACCAAGTAGGTAATGGTGCCCAGACAGGCATCGAAGTAAAGAAGAAGAATCATTACCTGATCGGAGGATTAGCGGCACTGAGTACTTCTGATCCGGTCTTGATGGCTGGAGACGCCGAAGATTACAATGTCAAAATTGAGCACTCTTTCATCGATGGCTTGATCAATGCGCTCACCGCTGGTATATACACGCCGACGACGACGACCGTTACGAAGTAAGTCTATTACAATTCGTGATTAAATTATTTCCATCAGATATTAATTTGATGTTGCCATAATGAAGTATTTCTTTCTTGTGCTGGGACTTTTATTGGTGCTACTGGCAGTCATTCAGTTGTCCAGATTCATCTTTAGTCTAAGTCAGCTGTCTGAGTATGGGCAGGGCTTCATGGTGGGCAATGTGATCTTGCTGGTGATTGGTGTTCTGCTCGCTGGAGGTGCTTATAAGAGCTTGAAGGCGAAGTAGGCATCTATCTGATCTCTATTGGGATAGATGCAAGGGCTTGTATGATTACATTGCCAGAATATTCGGCAGTAGAGAACGATCTCTTACATGCTACACATAAATTATCAGAGGACTGACAAGGGAAGGGCTTGGTATCTTACGGAAAGGACGAGGTAAATGCCCTTAGAAAAGGAGACTTTATATTTTGGCATTAAGAAGCAAAATGTTAATCCAAAAACTCCTCCTAAAGTGAGCTAAGGTTCCCCTTTTCAAAGGGAATACAAGGGGTTTATACTTACTGGCATATTCAATTCAATTATTAGTATTTACTTGCCTTAATGCACATAATTTGTCCATTATTGCCAATTATGTCTATTGGATAACAATAGCGAATAAATGTGGACTCCCATTATATCTATAAGAAGAATTGGTTCTACCTGTTATAGTTCTTTTTTGAATCGTACCGCTTGTCGAAGACGATCAGGGGC
>CALFUK010000051.1 GCA_937929945.1 uncultured Saprospiraceae bacterium | reverse complement strand
TATTACTCTATGCCTGCCAACCGAATGACGTGGGACCTATGGAAAATGAAGATGGTCCTTGCTTTATTCAGCCCATTGATTCTACATTTTGCGACTGTCTGGTATGGACGTCCAGTAACACGCCTGACAGTGATATAGACTTAATCGAGCGTGAATTCTTAGAAGACTATCTAAATCCATATCGCACTGAGAATAACCTAAATCCATTGACGATAGATGCACTGCTGTCGGTGGCTGCTCAGCGACATGCTAATGACATGGCTAACCGAGACTATTTCTCACACGATACTGAAATATGTGATTTTACGGCAGGTGATCGGGCTGGCTTTGCTGATGCACTATGGGATGCGGAGAATATTGCTGCCGGATACAGGACGGCAGCCGCTGTCTTTGATGGCTGGCGGAATAGTGAAGGTCACAATCGAAACATGCTGGCTGCACATACCGAGATAGGTATTGGCTTAGCCTGGGATGACAACGGTAAGCCTTACTGGGTAAATATGTTCAAATAAGACGATAGCATCATGCTCATACATGCTCTGATAACTCCAGCCAGCGCGTCTCTTTTTCATCAATGGTCTTATTGATCACGCCGAGGCGCAAAGAGAGATCTGATATTGTCTGGCTGTCTAGGTCTGGGCTGAGAAATTTTTCTTCGATGGCCTTTTTTTCTTTTTCGAGTGTTTCTACCTCGCCGGGGATGTCATTGTACTCCTTCTTTTCGAAGTAGCTTAGTTTTTTCTTTTCTGGGGTCTCAGCGGGGGGCTCACTGCTGGCTGGTGCAGCTTTGGGTGGTGGTGCAGCGGCCTTCTTGGTGGGGCTGTCTTTCTTACTGGACGCCTTGTAGCTGGAGTAGGTACCATTATAATCCCGCACGTGGCCATCGCCCTCCATGATGAAGAGATGATCCACGATCTTATCCATGAAGTACCGATCGTGAGATACGATGATGGCGCAGCCGGGGAATTGGATGAGGTAGTCTTCCAAGATATTGAGCGTGATGACGTCCAGATCATTGGTGGGCTCATCCAGGATGAGGAAGTTGGGGTTAGCCATCAGGACGCGGAGTAGCAGGAGCCTTCTGCGCTCGCCACCACTGAGCTTAGAGACATACACCTGCTGCTGTGAGCGGGGGAAGAGGAATCGCTCCAGTAGCGTCTCAGCCGTCATCTTATGTCCTTTCTTCAGGGGTATGTATTCTGCTACGTCTCTGATGACTTGGATCACCGTCTTATCTTCTTCCAGCTGCAGGCCTTCCTGATTGTAATGGCCGAAGACTACGGTATCTCCTAGGACGACTTTGCCAGAGTCTGTTCTGACTTCTTTGGTCATCAGCTTCACGAAGCTGGTCTTCCCGACACCATTCACTCCTGCGAGGCCTATTTTTTCTCCTTTCTTGAATTTGTAGGAGAAGTCTTTGACGATGCACAGATCGCCATAGCTCTTCGTGACGTGATGCAGCTCTAAGATCTTAGTGCCGAGTCTCTGCGGCTCTATGTCAATGGGGGAGAGGATGGGGCCTGACTTCTTCTTCGCCTCGGCTTCGATGTGGTCGAAAGCGTCAACTCTAGATTTTGCCTTAGTTCCTCGGGCTTTGGGCTGTCGTCTGATCCATTCCAGTTCTTTCTTGTAGAGTTGCTGCACTTTGTCCATGCGGGATGAATCATTCTGATGCCTCATCGCTTTCTTCTCCAGATAGGCGCTGTAGTTGCCTCTGTACATGTGTACTTCACCATCGTCTATCTCTAATATTTCATTGCAGACACGCTCCAGGAAGTACCTGTCGTGCGTCACCATGAAGATGGCCAGCTGCTGGGAGGCCAGGTACTTCTCCAGCCATTCGATCATGTTGATGTCCAGGTGATTCGTAGGCTCATCCAGAATGAGAAAGTCTGGTTTTTCTAAGAGTATTTTGGCTAGTGCCAGTCGTTTCTTCTGTCCACCAGATAAGGTGCTGACTTCTTGATCCAGTCGGTGTAGATTCAGCTTACCGAGGATCTCTTTGAGGCGAGACTCTACGTCCCAGGCATTGAGGATCTCCACTTGCTGCAGGCACTTCGAGATCTTGTCTTGGTCTTCACTGATCAGGGCCAGCTCATAGTTTTTGATGGCTTTGATCTCCTCACTGTCAGAGTCGAGGGCAGCCTCGAGTACAGTGCTTCCTGGATTGAAGTGCGGATCTTGCGGGAGATAGCCGATGGTGATGTCTTGATTGATCAGTATTTTGGCCTGTTCTCCTTCTGGAGCTTCTTCCGAGGCGATGATCTTTAGCAGGGTGGTTTTGCCGCTGCCGTTTTTGGCGACCAGGGCAATCTTTTGGCCCTTGCTGATGATCAGATTCAGATCCTGGAAGAGCATCTTCTCTCCGAATGACTTATTGACGTGTTCTAATGTGAGGTAATTCATGGTCTGATATCTTAGAGTATGGACTGCAAAAATATAAATGTAGATCGGCTAATGTCTAAAAGACCAATTTAATATCGAGTCCAGTTTTTTAAATGAAAAAAGCGCCCCCAAATGAATGGCAGCGCTTTGTAAATCATCTGACGTATTTGTCCTATTTCTTATCGACAGCTTTGATCATACTCTGATCAGAGTTAGAGGCGATCATGTCCCGCAGGATGTATAGCGTCTCTTCGATGTAGATGTCTTTATGCAGTCCTTTGATCCAGTCATCATTTCTCGCCACTCTCGATTCGTCCTCTGCGATGTACTCCAGATCTACATCCAGATTATTGATCTTCAGGTGCTCTAATGAATCACTCATCAAGTCCTTGTATTTCTCTAATTCTGCTTCGCGCAGCTCCATCATGGAGGTGAAGGCAGTGACATCCAGCGGATACTCGCTCATGTCTCTCTCCTTCTTGATGCGCTCTGCATTTTCTTCGATTAGGTCAAACTGAGGGTTAGCAGCGACTCTTTTACCACTGTTAGTTTTCAGTAAGTCCATGTTGTTAATGTGATAGACATTTTGCTCATAGGTGACAGGAGCTATCTCTGTCCACTCCATGGCGTGATCATACTCCTTCTCACCCGCATCAATGTGGCTGAAGCGATCTGGGAAGATGATATCTGGTACCACACCTTTCAGCTGAGTAGATCCTCCATTCACTCGAAAGAATTTCTGCATCGTCAGCTTTATCGCACCTAATGGCTTATACTCACTTTTGCCACTGACGGCTCTGTCCAGATCAAAAAATCGCTGCACAGTACCCTTACCAAAGGTAGAGTTACTGCCGACGATCACGGCTCTGTTATAATCTTGTAGTGCAGCAGCCAATATTTCTGATGCTGAGGCGCTGTAGGAGTTGACCATGACGATGAGTGGGCCATCCCAAGTGACACTTTTATCTTTATCGTTGTAGACATATGGTTTCTTTCCACGGGGTTTGACCTGCACGATTGGTCCGTTTTCGATGAAGAGACCACTCATACTGACTACATCATTCAGTGAGCCTCCGCCATTGTACCTGAGGTCGAGCACGATACCACTGACATTCTTAGCTTTCAGTTTTTCCAGCTCTACTTTGATGTCTTCTGCACAGCTGTTGCCACCTTTACGCTCGAAGGAGGAGTAGAATTTGGGCAGCTTGATGTAGCCCACATTCTCTACTTCTCCAGGTATATCCATGATCACGGATCGAGCGAATGATTCGTCGATGATGACCTCATCTCTCTCGATGCTGATGGTATTAATGGAGTTGTCTTTTTTCTTGATTTTAAGTGTGACGACGGTCCCTTTCTTACCTCTGATATGCACTACAGCATCATCCACTCTCCAGCCGAATAGGTCGAGGGGCTCTCCGCCTTCTTGAGTCACTTCCATGATCTTATCATCCACTTCCAGCTCTTTGCCTTTCCAGGCTGGTCCACCTGGGATGATATCCACAACCTTGATGTAGTCCCCGCCAGGAGATAGTCTCGCACCGATGCCTTCCAGCTTGCCACCCATATTGATGTCAAAATCTTGCTTCTCTTTAGGATTGTAAAATTCTGAGTGGGGATCAAATAAATGTGCGAATGTATTGAGGTAAGATTCGAAGCGGTCAGATCTTCTTAATTTACCCATGCGCTCAAACCATTCTTCCCATCTTTCTTGCACGTCTTCTTTAGCTTTGACATATATCTCTTCGTCCGACAGTATTTTCTCTTCATCTTCATCTTCATCGGCTTCTGCTTCGGTGTTATCTTCTGACTGAGCTTTGATGAGGTCATCCCTATTTTCTTGGAGTTCGTATACATCAGAGATGTAATCATAGACGATTGATTTCTTCCAGTATTCTTTCAGCTCAGCATCATCTGTAGCTCGCAGCTTCTTATCGCCATCCAGCTGAATCGAGCTGCTGATGTCTAAGGGCAGGTCTTCCTGAATGATCTCATTGAAATAAGTCTCCGCCTTGTCAAAGCCAGCGTCGAGCCTGACCATGGTAGCATCAAAAAACTCTAAGCTGCGTTCTTTAATCTGGTCGTCGATGAGAGACTCGTATGGTCTAAGGGCATCGACGTCTTCTTGAGTTAAGAATCTCTTGCCGTGATCTACGTAGTTAAGGAATTCTTTGAATGATTCTTGAGAGAATTCATCATTGATCACTTGAGGATCAAAATGGACTTCGTCTAAGATGCCGAAGAAGGTGTGGAGGATCATGCTCTCTCTTTCGGCGTCATCTACATGAGGGTAGGTGGTACCAAGGTATAAGAGTCCGATGGCAAAAAAGATCAAGATGGAACTTCGTAGCTTCATATGTTTAAATTGTAGAACTGAATGCGTATCAATATCAACTAAATTTAATTATGATTTAGTTGGCTGTATTACCTCTGACATCAATGCTGCTTATGTTCTGATTTCTTCTGATATAACAAAAACGATCGATGAGTAAGATACTTATAAATATAAGTGAAAAATCCACATAAAGTTTCCAATATCCTAGATCTCACTGCATCTTTTAACCTTTGAATAACAAAAAAGAATCCCGTGACCGGGCATTTCGCTCCATCACGGGATTCATATGCTTTTATACGTGGTTTATCTGGCGAATGCGGTGGATCTTTTTTCTCTGATCACTGTGATTTTCACCTGACCTGGATATTGCATTTCATCCTGAATTTTTTGGCTGATCATGAATGATAAGTCTTCCACATACTGGTCGCTGACCTTCTCACTCTCTACGATCACGCGCAGCTCTCTGCCTGCCTGCATGGCATAGGCTTTCTCCACTCCGTCGTAGGCCATAGCGAGTTCTTCCAGCTCGCCGATACGTTTGAGGTAGCTCTCCAGGATCTCTCGTCTCGCTCCTGGTCTGGCACCAGAGATGGCATCACAGGCTTGTACGATAGGGGAGATGATGTTATTCATTTCGAGTTCATCGTGGTGAGCTCCGACGGCATTAAGAATCACTGGATGCTCTTTGTGCTTCTTGAGCATTTCCATACCGAGCAGCGCGTGCGGTAGTTCGGACTCTTCGTCAGCTACTTTGCCTATATCGTGTAGGAGTCCTGCACGTTTGGCCATCTTGATTTGCTTATTGCTCAGTCCCAGCTCTGCTCCCATCACGGCGCATAGCGATGCAGTCTCGATGGAGTGCTTCAGGAGGTTCTGACCATAGGATGATCTGAATCTCATACGACCGACCATTCTGACCAGTGCTGGATTCAGTCCGTGTATGTCGAGATCAATGACGGTACGCTCTCCGATGTCTTTGATCTGGTCTTCGAGTTGCTTTTTGACCTTAGCGACAGTCTCTTCGATCTTGGCCGGGTGTATCCTTCCGTCGGTCACCAGACGCTTCAGTGACAGTCTGCATATTTCTCTTCGGATTGGATCAAAACTGGAGATGACGATTGCTTCAGGTGTGTCATCCACGACTATCTCGGCACCGGTAGCTGCTTCGAGTGCTCGGATATTACGTCCCTCTCGTCCGATGATCTGTCCTTTGATGTCATCAGAATCTAAATTGAATACTGATACGGTATTTTCGATGGTATATTCAGCACACATCCGCTGGATGGTCTGGATGATAATCTTCTTTGCTTCTTTATTGGCATTCTCTTTAGCTATGGCTACAGCTTCACGCTCAATGGACATGACGTCAGTGGCTGCTTTTGCTCTGACGGCTTCTAAGACTTGTTCTTTCGCCTCAGCTTCGGTAAGATTAGATACTTTTTCTAGTTCTTTGATGATCTTCTCATTAGCGCCGTCTAGTTCTTCCTTCTTCTTAGCCACGATTCTGAGTTGCTTATCGAGGTTCTCTCTGATGGCCTTTACTTCTGACTCTCTGTGCTCGATGCTTTCTATTTCAGCGGAGAATGATTTTTGCTTCTGCTTCAGTTCTTTTTCTAACTGGATGGCAGTCATTTCCCGCTCCTTGATTTGTATTTTTTGTTCTGATTTGTATGACTCATAGTCAGACTTGAGTTTAGAAAATTTGTCTTTGGCTTCAGCGATTTTCTTTTGCTTGATGCTCTCGTTTTTGCTTTCCGCTTTGCCGACGATTTTGTCAGCTTTGACGGTGGCCTCGTCGATGACTCTCTTAGCTGAGATTCTGGCTTCTTCGAGAGTTAGGTCAGCTTTCTTGTTGACCTCCTGTATACGAGCTTCATTAGACTTTCCCATGACGGTCTTGCTTCCGAAGAAGGAGACGATAGCGCCGATGATGAGTCCTGCAACTGCATATATTATTTCCATAATAAGTGTTACTATTTATACGGTTAAAAAATGACTCGCCATCTTTAGGCGAGCTATATGATAGATGATCCGTATTAAAGTCACTTTGATAAAGCGTCAGAAAGAAGAGAATCAATCTGGTCCAAGGTGTCGGTTACGACGGCGGAATCAGCGGATTCTTCAGGTGTAATGGAAAGATTGTGCGCGTAAGTGAGGAGAGTCATGGTCACTGCATCGAGATGATCTATGGTATCAAATTCAGTTTTGTAAAATTGAATTTTGCCGTTGATATCTCTTTCTATAGTTCTAAGTCTGGACTCATCTTCAGCGTCTATGGAAATGGGGTACGTTCTACCTCCGATTCTCATGTTTATTTTGATGACGCCTTTTGAATCCATCAATTCTGCAATAGTTCTAAGCAGTTATCTATCTCAGATATGTAATGTTTTAATTCTATTTTGACCTCCTTAACCCTCACTTCATGCTCTGAATCTTTCCGTACTTTTTCTTCAGCAGTCTCACGAGCCATGATTAATGATTCGTTCAGCTTCTTTAGTCGGATTTTTTCTTTATTCAGTTCAGCATTTTCAAATGTTAGATTTTTATTTGCCTCTCTCAGCTCTTCATATGACTCTAAGACGAGCTTAAGTCTTTCTTCTATAGATCTGATTCGATGGAGCAAATCTGACATTCTGTCAAATATACGTATAAAACCGTGCCTAAGTATCTTAAATCCAGCAAGAACACTGCATTTTATCCATTTCGCCTTCTATTTCCCTTTATCGCCCATTGTCAAGGCTTAAAAGCAGCTTTGACAACGGGATATTTGACAGGTCTTTGGGGAGAGGTAAAAGTCATATCAAGTCGGGAGGCCTTCGACGAGGTCGGTTCCTTCCTTATCAGAAGTACATTTAGTCCTTCTGCTTCTTCCTGCTTTGCATGAAGACCAGTCAGTCCTATCTGATATCTGCTTGGCCTTCTGATTTCAGCAGCGAGATCATCTTATTCATGACCTTGTCTATCTCTTTATCTTGCAATGTCTTGGTCTGGTCCTCAAAGATAATACTGATGGCGTATGACTTTTTGCCCTTGCCGAGCTGTTCGTCATTCTTGTATATATCGAAGAGTCCGACTTCTTTGATGAGTTTTTTATCAGCTCTTTTGACAATCGATTCTATCTCTTGGAATGATTTGGATTCGTCAAGCACCAGTGCCAGATCTCTTCTGACTGTCGGATACTTATTGATGCTGCTGATCTTGGTCTTGGCCTGTGTCGCTAAGGTTTGCAGCATGTCAGCAGCGAATTCTGCGTAATACACTTCATCAGAAATCCCCATACCTGTAGTGAGCTTCTGGCTCACTTTACCAAAGCTGACGATGTGGTCCTTGCCTCTGGCATAGGAGAGACCATAGGCGAATCGATCATCACTCAGCTCTTGGGTTTTGTATGATTTAGCGCCGGCCTTTATGAGGATTTCGTCTACCATTCTTCTGAGGCTGTAGAAGTCTGCGTTGTGATCTGCTTGATTCCAGTTTTGCGCTGAAAGAGCGCCAGTACTGATGAGGATGAGCTTATTCGTCTCCGTTATCTCACCTTCTTTTTGCTGGTAGTCACGGCCTATTTCGAAGTATTTTAGGTTTTTATGTTGCCTGTTGTGATTGTAGGCGATCACTTGGAGAGCGGGTAGTAGCATCTCAGGTCTCATCACATCCAGGTGTATGTTAGAGGTATTATTGATGTAGACCAGCTGCTCGGTGTATTGAGGTAGATGATCTGCATATTGACTGGATTGGATCAGTGATAGATTCATCATCTCATGGTAGCCTTTACCCGTTAGCAGGCCAGCCAGACTATCGATCACCTGTAGTCTGGTGGGATATTTTTCAAAGGTGATAGATGTCTTGAGTACATCAGAGATCGGGATGTTATTAAATCCATAGACGCGTAGTATTTCTTCTATCACATCTGCATCTCTGGTGACATCGGCTTTATTCGTCGGGATTTTGACGGTGAATGATTCTTGATTGGTCGATTCTATTTCAATATCTAATGCATCTAAGATGGTAGAGATGTCCTCTTTCTCCATCTCCATACCGATGACTTTATTTAGTTTCTCATAGGTCACGCTGATCTTAGCTGGTAGGATCTCTTGGGGATAGACGTCTATGATGTCGGAGCTGATCTGAGCACTGGCATATTCCTTCATCAGCAAGGCCGCTCGTTTTAGAGCGTAGAGCGTCTGATTTGGGTCTGTCCCCTTTTCAAATCGCATGGCTGCATCTGTGCGTAGTAGGTGCTTGGTGCTGGTCACTCTCAGCTGCTTCGCATTGAAGTGGGCAGCCTCTAAGAAGATATTCTGGGTATGATCCACCACACCACTCTCTGCACCACCGAATACACCAGCGATACACATGCCCTCGCCTAAGCCATTGCAGACCATCAGGTCGGTAGCACGCAGCTTTCTCACCTTGTCATCCAGTGATTTGAATGCTGTACCTTCTGGCAGGCATTTCACGATCACTTTATTCGCCTTGATCTGATCCAGATCATAGGCGTGAAGTGGTTGTCCCGTCTCGTGCAGGACATAGTTAGTGATGTCTACAATATTATTGATGGGTCTGACGCCGATAGCCTTCAGTCGCTGCTTCATCCAGTCTGGAGATTCACCCACTTTGATGCCGCTCAGGGCCACGCCTGAGAAGCGCGGACAGCCTACTTTATCTTCTATATCTACCGTGATGTTATTGTGTTCGTTGGTATCTACACTGAAATTATAGACATCCGGAATTTTGATTTTACTGGAGCCGATGTCGTGTACTTTGAAATAGGCGATGAGGTCCTTCACTACGCCAATGTGAGAGGTAGCGTCCGATCGATTCGGGGTGAGCCCTATGTCATAGATGATGTCATCTTTCAGTTCGAGCTGCTGCTTAGCGGGAGTCCCTGCGATAGCCTCATCTGGCAGCACCATGATCCCATCGTGGTCAGTACCCAGCCCCAGCTCATCCTCTGCACAGATCATGCCTTCAGATACCTCGCCTCTGATTTTTCCTTTTTTGATTTTGAAGGGCTCACCATCCGTAGGGTAGAGGGTGCAGCCTGTCGTAGCTACTAAGACCTTCTGGCCCTCAGCGACATTAGGTGCTCCGCAGACGATCTGCACTGGCTCTGCTCCACCGAGATCTACCTTGGTCAAGGACAGCCGATCGGCATTCGGATGCTTACCGCACTCTACCACATGCCCCACTACGACGCCTTCCAGGCCGCCCTTCACGCCTTCGAGCTTCTCCATGCCTTCTACCTCTAGTCCCAGATCTGTTAGGATCTCTGAGAGTTTTTCTGGACCCACAGTGATGTCGATGTATTCTTTCAGCCAGTTCAATGAAATCTTCATGCTCTAATTTTAAGAAGGCAAAGATAAGATTTTGTTAGGCTAATGAAGGGGGATCGTAAAAGAGCTTGCGGCACTTTTATTTTCGGCAAATGAGTGTATTATCATTTGCTTGTAAGCCAACATGATTTTCTTGTTAAGATTGATCAACTTCTTTACATAGGGGATCATCCCTTCTTTTTACTCCTGAGTAAGCGATCGGGGAGTATTGTCTTAGCGATTGATTTTAGCTGAGAATACAATCTCTATTTTCGGTAGTGAATGTCGTAGAAAGACTCATAGTTTTTGGTGGTCTTCTGCTTCATAATCTCGCGGTAGTTATTCGTCGTCACAGAGAATACATCGTACTGGTAATTGTCAGGGTCTAAGTGATCCTTCAGATTTCTCTGTGAGATATCCAGATAGTCCTGAGCTTTGCCTTTATTTTCAAAACTTCTGATGAGGATGATCTGGGACTTGGTCTCCGTATTCAGATAGATATTTGACATCCGCAGCTTAGCGAGCTTATGAAATTTTTGATTGTATCCTGATACAGCGACTTTTGCTTTTTTCATCTCATCTGAGTCCAGATCATAGAGGACGATTATGATGTAGTGGAGCTTCTCGTCTTGTCTTTTGAAGTTAGCGAGTTTTTCTTCATTCAGCTCCTTGTTAAATGCTTCTTCATCACCTTTGAGAAATCTCAGAATTTCATTAGCTCTAGTCGTCTCTGCTGTATTCGGATGTCTGGCGATGAAGTCCTTCAAACCAGTGATGTAGAATGGCTTGCCCTCTATAGCCCCAGTACTCATTACAGAGAGCAGGTCGAATTTGATGGCATAGTCATTATCCTTACCAAAAAGAGTCACGGATTCTTTCGCCCTTTCTATGGTCGTCTGGTAGTCTCCACTCTCAAAGTTGATGTAAGTCACATCATAGTAGTCCAGCAGTTTCTTTTGGTCAGTCTCCATCTCTTCTGCATAGGACGGATCGACCAGTGCCTTAGCAAAGTCTGATTCGGGGAATTCTGATTTGATCAGATTCAAGTAAATATTGGCTCCCGCCTCATTACCCAGCTCTTGATGATTGAGGTAGAGATAATAGTAGACATTGAGTAATTGGTCTGAATCAGGATACCGCTCTATGAATTCGACTAAGCGGTCATTGGATTTGGCGTAGTTGCCTAAGTTATTTCTAAGATCTGTACCGAGGGAGAATAATGCCATCTGTAGCTTTTCATTAGCCACTCGCCTTTGGGCAGAAGTGGTAGGCACCTCTCTGAGTATTTCATCAATGGCCTTCTGGCGCTCGCTGTCTGATGCTTGCTCAGCTATATCTTCGATGTCCTCCTCTATGGTGTACTCACCTACTACGGCGCCTCTTCTCCAGTTATCTGCTATAGGTCGTGAGCCCCATTTTCTTTGAAAGTCAAACTTGCCTTTCTGCAGTACCAGCGGGTTGTAAGCGAAGAATGTGCTTTTGAGCTGGTTGCCTTGGATGGCTCTTGGTGTCTTAGTAGCTGTTGGTTCTGGTTCGCTATCTTCAGGTGTGACCGCCGCTTCTAGCTGCGCTTCGTATTTCTCTTCTGCCCACTGATTGAGGGCTGCCTTATCCATGGCTCCAAGTGCCAGGAGCGAGTCTTGCCTCTCTACGATCTCTGCATTCTGGGCGATGGAGCTTAGGTTATCATTTAGTTTTTTGACATCTGCGTAGCGCTCATCTTTTTCAGGCATCACCTGCAGGGTGCTGTCGTAGTAGACCTTCGCATAGATGTAGTCGTCTGAGCTGTAGAATAGACTGGCTAGCCTGTAGTATGATTCTGATTGTCTGGCTGTATTCCCACCACCATAGCTCGCGGCTTCTTTGAAGTCAGCCATCGCTCCTTCTTGATCCCCCGCTGCTAATTTTAGCTCGGCCTTCGTGTAGAATACCTGATCCAAGTAGTCTATGTTTTTCTCGTCTTTGGACATTTTTTTGAGCTGCTTCTGCACCTTGTCCATCGAGGCTATGCCTGATGACCACGAGGTTCGGATCATAGCCAGCTCTGAGTTGAATTTCATTTCATAATCGCGGCTCATGTCTTTCGCTCGCTTATAAGCTCCGCTGGCCTCAGCGTTCTGGCCTCTTTTCTCTAGCAGCTGTGCCAAGATGAAGGCATACCTGGCTTTCTCCTTTTTCTTTTTAGCTCGGTCTATGGCTATTTCTAGCTCTGGTACCGCTTGCTCATATCGCTCTTGCGACAGATATAGGTGGGCATTGGCGGCTGGTAGTCGCTTAGCTAGGTCTTTGGAGATGTCTGGATTCTCATTGAGCGTGTTCAGCAGATATTCTGCCAGATAGAAGTTTTGCCTCTCTATGTAGGTCATACTGAGCCAGTATATACCTTCTGCATAGGCTGGTCGGTGCTTCATGAATCCCGCTTTGCCCAGATTATCACGTGTCTTAATCTTATCTTTCTCTGGTCGATTGGCTTCTTCGATAGCAGCATCAGCAGCTGCCTGCTCTGCGGCTATGGCTTCCTGCTCTAATCTTTCTTTTTCTTCGGCTTCTTTCTTTTTCTTCTCTTCTGCCTGCTCGACTACATCAGTGGCTTGCTCATCATATTCTTCTTCCAGCTTTTCGCTTTGCTGCTTGAATTCTTCGAGCTGCTTCGTGCTTGTGGTTTGTTGCTGAGCTTCTTGTTCTGTATTGCGTTCTTTCAGCGCTTCTAATGCTGCTTCTTTTGCTTCTATTTGCTGTCTGATCTGATCTGAGGCGTTGACCACAGCGACTTGTTTTTGGCCTGAAGTGCCTTCTTTCTTCGGTTCTTTCTTTCGTTTTTCGGATCGAGATCTCTCCTTAGTAGCCTTTTGTCTCTCCTTTAGTTTTCTTTCTTTTTCGGTCTCTCGTTCTTTCTTTGATACTTTGACCAGATCAGCTTTGAGATCTTTGATCTCGTCTCTCAGCTTTTCTTCTGATTTTTTATTGTCTTTTTTGATTTTGGCCGTCTGCTCTTTAAGGTTCTTTCTGAGGTCATCATATTCCTTCTTTCTCTTAGCGACAAACTCTTTTTTGCTGTCCTTGATCCCTCTGACTTTATCTTTGATCTTGCTTTGAGCTTCTTTTACCTTAGCTTTGAGCTTATTGTCTTCTTCTCTCTCTTCGTCTGCTTTCTTGCGTTCTATTTCTCTGGTCTTGCGATCTTCTCTGACTTGATTTTTACGTTCTTTCTTAGGGTCTTTCTTACCAGTGTTGAATGCTTTTGAGTTGGGGTCTGCAGGATTGAAGTTCCCTTGAAAGTATTTGAGGGTCTCTTCGGCAGACTCGTAGTCTTGCTTGAGGTATTGGGATTTGCCCATCATGACATAGCAGTCGTCGATCCATTTACTTCCGGGGTGCAGATTAGCGACGGTCGCTACCTTTTCTATGGCTTTGTCTAAGTTAGCGGCTTCGGTCTCAGGATTATCGATCGTGATCGCAGGGTATACGGGGAGTATCTGAGTGTAATTTTCGGGATACGATTGTTCTAAGGATGCATAGCTCTCCTCATAGATGACATCTGCATTATAGTATCCATTGAATCGGGAGGTGATGTCGTGATACTGCTTACCTACCCAACCCATTTCACCCTTCTTCTTAGTCGTCTTACAAGCTTGAAAGACGGTAGAAATACTGATGATGAAGACCAAAGAAATATACTTGTTCAAATTCAACTGTAATTAGATGTTAGGATTATATGCAATATTTATCAAGAGAAATGCATTAATTTTGCATCTCCACGTGATAAGTATATCTACAATTAAACACAAATCGTGCAAATATATTTTGATGGCATTTACATATTATAGTTAAATGCTGAAGGTAAAATTACAAGACATTGGCCACTAATAACTCATCAGACTCCAAAAAGCCACTGGCTGAGCGGTTAAAAGACCGCTACAGATTGGTCGTGCTGAATGATGAAACCTTTGAGGAAGTGAGCTCTACTATCTTAACTCTTGGCAATATATATGCGTTAATCAGTTCTTTTGTCGTAATTTTAGGGCTCTTTATCGTCCTGTTCATTGTATTTACCCCATTCAAAAAGTTGATTCCAGGGTACGCAGATTTCGAATCTAATCCTCAATTTATCCAATTGACTCGGGATTTAGATCAGATTCAGGACTCTTTAGCCATGCAGCGTGTCTACATCCAGGGCATAAAAAATCGGCTGACAGCTGATGGTACAGCGATCTCATACCAGGGTCAGCCGGGACAGACGCTAGTCGCACCAGCGCCTGATGCATCAGCAGCTGTACGAGAGGGGGTGACTCAGCTGCCCATGATCAAGAAGCGGGATGCTATGAATCGGATAAATCTGCAAGCACCCCTGACAGGGATGATCAGCTCAGCGTTTAATCCTGAGACGAAGCACCTGGGCATCGATATATTGGCGCCCAAAGGATCAGCCATCAAAGCCATCCAAGATGGTCATGTGATCGTATCAGGGTGGAATCTGGAGACAGGTCACACTTTAGGCATACAGCATCCGAATGATGTCATCTCATTTTACAAGCATAATCTGAAAAATCTGAAGACAGAGGGCGACTATGTAAAAGCAGGAGAGGCGATAGCCATCATCGGTAATAGCGGGACACTTTCTGATGGACCGCACTTGCATTTTGAGCTCTGGCACGATGGTAATCCACTTAATCCAATAGACTATTTAAACTTTAATTGACATATGACTCATAATTTAAAACAGCTAAAAGACGAATCAGGTAAAACTGTAAGTCCCATTTTAGACGAAAGCACTAAAAACTACCTCATCGATATCGATGGGACGATTTGTGACGATGTACCGAATGAGGAGCCAGAGAGAATGGTGACTTGTTCTCACTATCCTGATGCCTTAGAGATCATCAATCAGTGGTACGACGAAGGTCACATCATCACCTTCTTCACTTCCAGAACGGAAGAGCACCGAGCCATCACAGAGACATGGCTCAAAGGCCATGATTTCAAGTATCATGGACTACTCATGGGTAAGCCAAGAGGTGGTAATTACCATTGGATTGATAATCACATGGTGAAAGCCACACGATTCAAAGGTAAATTCACTGATTTGGTTAAGAAAATGAAAGAAATAGAAGTATTCGATCATTGATCAGTGCTGACATCAATTTGTATCAGTGATATACAGGCAGATGTCACACAGATGTGTCGAATATGTGCGTCAAAGCTTTATTGATGGTGGGATACTTAAATTTGTATCCCGCCATTACTATTTTTTCTGAGGAGACACTGGTGCTGTTCAGTATTGTAGACGACATCTCTCCAAGAGCTAACTTCAGGGTAAATTCGGGGGCAGGGATTTTTATAGCAAACTTCCCACGCACGTCGATCATGCTCTCGATGATCTCCTTATTAGATGACGGATGAGGAGCCACAGCATTATAGAGTCCTGACGGAATTTTACCAGCAGCGAGATCCACTAAGATATGACACATATCATCTATATGTATCCAGCTGTAGATCATTTCACCACTACCGAAATAGACACCTTGTCGGGCTAGCTGTAGTGGCTTGAGCATTTCTTTTAAAGCACCACCTTTAGTAGACAGGACTATACCGATTCTCACCATTGAGAATTGGTCTACGGCGGACGATATGGATTCGTGTGCTTCTTCCCACAGTCTGCACACTTCTACCATAAAGTCTGTGTCCGATGAGATTTCGGACTCTCTCATCATAGTCTTCTCCGAATCACCATAAATGCCTACTGCTGAGGCGCCTATATAGGAAGGCTTTTCAGGGAGTTGAGTGATCATTTTACCGATCAGTTTGATGCTATTCACTCGACTTTCGAGGATCACTTTTTTTCTGTTTTCTGACCAGCGCTGATCAGCTATTCCAGCACCAGTGAGATTGATGATGACATCACAGTCAAATGCCTCTGGGTCAGCAGTCTGAGTCTTGAGATCCCACTGATGATAGCTGATTTTGTCATTGTCAGATGATCTTGCTGAGCGAGTGAGTATCTTGACTTGATGACCTTTTTGGGCTAAGATGGTGGTGAGCCTGGATCCGATTAGCCCCGTGCCTCCTGCAATGAGAATGGTTTTCATCTGTTTTATTTTAGGACTGGACGTCCATCTACTAATAAGTTAGCGCAATATCTATCTTCTGATTAATGAAGCGCTAACTATTGTCCAAACAGGTCAGCTTTACTTTTGTTGCTGCCAACCACAGGATTAGATTTTGTTATTTTGTATCTTGCTTATATGTATGATAAGCTTATTGTTTTATTCTCTTTTCTCGTTTTTATTGGATGTCGGACAGACACGCCCGCACTCATCAGTCAGGATCATACCATACACATTAGACTAGATAAAGACCCCCAGCGGATCAGTCCTATGTTTGCCAGCCGATCGTCTCAGGCCAGAGAGATCTATCCCTATCTCTTTCTACAGTTGGCAGAGTTTGACCCAGTCAGCTTAGAGCTCTCACCCATCTTAGCGAAGGAGATACCTCAAGAGGAAAAAATAACATCAGGTCGATTCGATCGAGGGGTCAAATACACCTTTGAGATTGTCGAAGAGGCCCGCTGGATGGATGGTACACCGATTACAGCGGAAGACTATATTTTCACTCTTAAAGCTGTGAAACACCCTAATGTAAGTGTCCCTGCCTGGAAGGCCTATCTTAAAGACATAGCTGATGTAGAAGTCGATCCTCAGAATCCTAAAAAATTCACTGTGATATTTGCTATCGACAATGCATTAGCATTAGAGACAGCTGCGTCATTTGAGATTTATCCAGCTCACATCTATGACCCTGAGGGAGCTATGGATGGTGTTCAATTAATTGATTATGTAGATACTGATGGCTTAGAATCTGTGATGAACGATCCAGCCTTCGTAGCCTTTGCTAAGCAGTTCAATGATGTGCTCTTTCAGCAAGAAGTCACCGAAGGTGCAGGCCCGTACAGCCTGAATGCATGGGAGACGGATCAATACATGAGCCTGGTCAGAAAAGAAAATTGGTGGGGTGACAGCTACCCAGATCGACTGTTTCTGCAAGCAGTGCCTAAAGAGATTGTATTTCACTTCATCAAAGATGAGACATCTGCCATCACTCAACTAAAATCAGGAGCCATAGATATGATGACTGTGGTCAGTGGGACAGCCTTTAAGCAGCTACAGAAAGAAGAAAAAGAGCACTTAGAATTCAGTACACCCCAGTTATCTAAATTCTACTATGTAGCCATGAATAATCGCTCCGCTATCTTGGGAGACCCTGACGTCAGAAAAGCTATGGCCCATCTGTTAGATGTGGATGATTTTATCAAGGTCTTCGAAGAGGGCTATGGCCAGCGCACTGTCGGCACCATCCTGCCCTTTGATGAATATTAT
Source organism: uncultured Saprospiraceae bacterium (assembly GCA_937929945.1). Lineage (GTDB taxonomy): Bacteria > Bacteroidota > Bacteroidia > Chitinophagales > Saprospiraceae > CALFUK01. The sequence continues at coordinate 15,465 of CALFUK010000051.1, read as the reverse complement.
GCTGATCAGTTCGAGCCCTTAGCATTCGATACAGAAGAGGCCTCCGCGCTATTGGCATCATCTGGATGGCGAGATTCTGATGGTGATGGTCTGCTAGACAAAATCCTACTGGGAGCGAAGACTGATCTAAAACTAAGAATGCACATTTCTGGTGGAGCCTTGGGTCAGCGGCTGGCCCTCATCTTACAGGAAAATGCGAAGCAGATCGGAGCCGAAATAGAGATCATCCAGAAGGACTATCGGACGATGGTCAGGGAGAATATCTATACGGGCGATTATGATATGACGCCTCTGTCGCTGCAGGTGTCACTGGCGGATTATGATCCCTATAATCGGTGGCACTCAGATAATGCTACCCTCGGCAAAGACAATGTCACGGGCTATGCGAATGAGGCAGTCGATGAGGCGATAGAGCTACTGCAGTCAGAAGGAGACCCAGAACGAAGGAAAGAGCTATACCTCAGCATACAGCAGCAGATGTATGAGGATCAGCCAGCTATCTTTCTCTATTCTCCCCTGACTAAGCTGGCGACTCGTAAGGAGATCAATCCGATCTTCAGTGTGAAGAGACCAGGCTATTTTCTCCAGCGTGCCAGCTCTACAGCTCCTGTGATGGCTAATCAGTGATCCATGCTGAGGTATATCATCATCCGATTACTACTGATCCTGCCGACACTTTTCATCATTTGCGCGATAAGCTTCTTTCTATTTCAGCTATCGGGTAGTGATCCTGTCGATGGATTGCTCAGTGTGAGAGGTCTGCGCAGCTCAGATGAGCGTAGTATTGATTATGAGCAGGAGTATCGGGCAGCTGCATCAGAACTGGGGACTGATCAGCCCTTATTCTACATCAGTTTAGTGCCGCACTATTACCCCGACACGCTTCATCGCATTTCATTTCCAAAAGAAGCTGAGTTAGCAAGAGACTTACTTCAGGAGTACCGAGAGTGGGATAAAATACAAGCCTATATGCTGGCCCTCAGAGCATTTACAAGAGAGGTAGCGCAGTCTGGCGTCAGCGCGCTGTATGATGCCTACCACGGTATCATCAAAGCATCTGAACTGAGTGCCGCCAATAGGGACGTATCATTGGCAGTGCGATCGAGGCCAGAGTTAGTGCTAAGTCATGCGGCTGTACTGGAGGCACAGCACGCTATGACGTATGTGCCGGCACAGAGTTGGTTTTATCCCAGTATACGCCTGCATGGTTACAAGAATCAATTTCACCAATGGGTATCTTCTTTATTGAGAGGAGACTTTGGCCGCTCAATGATCGATGGGCGCCCTATCACCACTAAGATTATTAAAGCCCTGAATTGGTCTATTGCATTGGGCTTGATAGCAGTGATCATGAGTTCATTTATTGCCTTGCCATTTGGCTTTTATGCAGCATACTATCATGGTAGTCTGTTTGACCGTTTTGGTTTTTTACTGCTATATGTGATCTATTCTATACCCGTCTTTTGGATGGCGACGATGCTGATCGTTTTTTTTACCAGCGATGACTTTGGGCGTTGGACTGATATTTTCCCTGGGGTAGGTACCTTTTATGATGGCAGATCTCAAGGAGTCCTTGGCCAGATGTGGACTAATCTGGAAAAGCTAGTCTTACCTTTATTTTGCCTGGTGATCCACTCGCTCGCCTACATGGGGCGGCAGATGAGATCTTCTGTGCTCAATGAAAAGGACCAAGCTTATTACAAGACAGCCATTAGTAAGGGACTTACTCAGTTCGCTGCCATGCGCAGACATGTCCTACCGAATTCGCTGCTGCCAATATTTACGATTATCATCGCCAGAATACCTGCAGCTATAGCTGGATCACTGGTCATAGAGGTGATCTTTAATATTCCCGGTATGGGGAGGCTACTGTATACGTCGATCTACTCTGATGACTGGAATACGATCTCAGCGATCTTGATCATCATCTCTCTCAGCACCATGATTATCTATTTAATCGGTGATTTGATCTATCAGAAAATAGATCCTCGCATCAAGTATAAACTGAGATGAAGCAGCTGATAAAAGTCATATCAAGCAGTCGCTCTGGCAAAGTATCATTGGTGATATTATCCCTCTTTGCAGGACTGGCCTTATTCGCCGATGTCATAGCGAATGATCAGGCGATCGTGGCTAAGACATCTGAGGGTATCGTATTTCCCATGTGGTCAGGCCAGCATGATCATGCTTATCTATGGAGCATAGAGCCATTTATCAAGTACCGACCCTCTACGCTGGGACAGGCTCTTAGTCCCTACCACTCACCCACTGTGTCTGGCCCGCGCAGGCACTTTATGGGTACTGATCACATTGGCCGAGATGTAGCTGCAGGCGTGGTACACGGTAGCCGTTGGGCATTATTGATTGGGATAGGGTCTATCCTGATCACTGTGATCATTGGATTATTCTTTGGGATACTGTCTGGTTATTTTGGTGATGCATCGATCAGCGTGAGCTGGCCTTTGTTGCTGCTGTGGTGCTTACTTCAAGTCGTGTTTGGGTTCTACCTGGTATACGGTGGATTTAGTTTGATGGTGAGTCTGCTGCTGGGATTTTCGGGCTTCCTGATTTCCTTTTGGTTACTGTGTGTCAAGTTGACTCGCGCATTTGCCTTACAGGGGTGGATGGAGTCCAGTTTCGTCTTTGTACCATTGGATCTGATCGTCCAGAGACTTCATGAATTATGGAAAGCTGTACCTGTACTTTTCATTCTGCTTGCGATACTGGCCCTCATTGCTAGACCTACCGTATGGACGCTTATCTTAACGATAGCTTTATTGAGCTGGCCATCCATATCGAGATTAGTCAGAGCAGAGCTCTTGAAGATCAGGGAGATGAACTATGTGAGAGCAGCCTCGATTGGTGGCTTAGCTCAGCTCACCATCATTCTCAAGTATGCACTACCTAATGCGATTGCACCACTCTTCGTCTTGGTCTCCTTTGGTATATCGGGTGCCATTGTCGTGGAGTCCACCTTGTCTTTCTTGGGCATCGGACTCAGTGCCGATCAGGTGACCTGGGGTAGTCTCATGGGAGCTTCGCGCACTAACTATCGAGCCTGGTGGCTGGCTGTATTTCCTGGAGTGTGCATTTTCTTATTGGTCTTCGCCTTTAATACCATAGGGGAGAGGCTCAGGCATCACTATGGGCGGATGCTGTAGTATCGGAGCAGGTCCTTAGAATTTCGACCTTTTTCTTCTCTTTTTACTCATGAGTCTGGATTTGCCACGCTTCGTAGAGAGGTCACCATGCTTGTCTGTTTTGACCTTATATTGCTCACTTACTGGGCAGCCATAGCCCGTCTTGCAAGAAGAGAATGTAGCTGTCAGGAGGAGGGAAGCCCCCAAGAATAGGCACGAAGTGAGCCATTTTCTGCTAAAAATCCAGTTCTTCATGTTCTAAAATAAGGGTTTTAGCTGCATTATTAGGCCATTTAATAGCTTTTTTGCCTTATGTGTATGAATATGACAGGAAAAACTTTGAATAACTTTTTTTTATAATATACTTTTGAGCTGACTTTTATTAGTTTATAAATTAAAACAAATTTAAATATTATGACAAAAGGCGATTTAATCGATTCAGTAGCTACGTCAGCTGAACTAAGCAAAGGACAGGCAACTGAGGTCGTTAATACTGTTTTTGAAAGCATCGAAAAATGTCTAAAATCAGGTGACAAGTTAACCATGCCTGGCTTTGGTACATTTTCTATTAACCGTAGAGCAGCAAGAGATGGAAGAAATCCTGCAACAGGAGAGACCATTAAGATAAAAGCAAAAAATGTTGTCAAGTTCAAGACGGGCAAAGGCTTGGATGAAGCAGTCAACAAAAAGAAGTAATATCTACTATTATTTCGAGAATTAAATTTAATAAAGAGGTTGATGTTTGTCGACCTCTTTTTTTGTTTTCAAGCTCGAAGAACACCAATCAAAATCATCAAAATAATTTGTATCCGGACGATACCAATCATAACTAACAGACACAAACATGGCAGACATCGATAATCTAAATGCTATAGCGACACAGGTGAGAAGAGACATTCTCAGACAGACACACGCCTGTCAGAGTGGACATCCTGGAGGGTCGCTCGGATGTGCCGACTTTTTAGTGGCATTATATTTTGAGATCATGAAGCATGATCCCGCTTTTCAGATGAAGGGTGAGCACGAAGACATGTTTTTTCTCTCCAATGGTCATATCTCTCCAGTATGGTATAGTGTGCTGGCCAGAGCTAACTATTTTCCCGTGGCAGAACTGTCCACTTTCAGAAGGCTCAATAGCAGACTGCAGGGGCACCCTGCTACTCATGAAGGGCTTCCAGGTATCAGAGTAGCCTCAGGCTCTTTAGGTCAGGGTATGTCTGTCGCCATCGGAGCGGCTTTAGCTAAGAAAATGAATGGAGATGACAGACTCGTCTATGTGCTCACAGGTGATGGAGAGCTACAAGAGGGACAGGTGTGGGAAGCAGCTATGTTCGCACCACATCATAAAGTAGATAATCTAATTGTGACAGTAGATTGGAATGGACAGCAGATCGATGGCTCAAATGAAGATGTCTTATCCTTAGGAGACCTGGAAGGTAAATGGAAGACCTTCGGATGGACAGTGCTGCACATGGACGGTAATGATATAAGTGATATCATCAGAGTAATGGCCGAAGCGAAAGCTCAGACGGGCCAGGGCAAGCCGATATGCATACTGATGAAAACAGAAATGGGCTACGGTGTGGACTTTATGATGGGTACTCACGCCTGGCACGGCAAAGCTCCCAATGACGAACAACTCGCAAACGCATTATCTCAATTAGAAGAAACCAAAGGCGATTATTAATCAGCCGAGCTTAAAAGAAAAATCAATATGATAGACATTAATTCTTTATCAGCTGACCAAAAGAAGGCAACCAGAGATGGATTCGGAGAAGGACTACAAATCGTAGGGCAGCAAAATCCTGACGTGATAGGTCTATGTGCCGACCTTATAGGCTCACTAAAAATGCAGGCCTTCATCAAGGACAGCCCTGAACGCTTCATCCAAGTAGGTATCGCAGAAGCTAATATGATGGGTATAGCGGCTGGCTTAGCGCTAAGTGGTAAAATACCTTACGCCTGTACATTTGCAAATTTTGCGACTGGCCGCGTGTATGATCAGATCAGACAGTCCATAGCTTACTCTCACAAGAATGTGAAAATATGTGCTTCACATGCAGGTCTCACATTGGGTGAAGATGGTGCGACACACCAGATTCTGGAAGACCTGGGTATGATGAAGATGCTGCCAGGCTTCACGGTGATCAATCCTTGTGACGCGCAGCAGACGAAAGAGGCGGCGATAGCTATCGCGGATCATGATGGTCCAGTATATCTCAGATTCGGTAGGCCGAGCTGGCCCATGTTTACCCCAGAAGGTAGCTTCCAGATCGGCAAGGCTATCCAGTTCAATGAAGGAAGTGATGTCAGTATCTTTGCTACCGGCCATATGATGTGGTATGCGATAGAAGCCAGCAAAGCGCTGATCAAAGAAGGCATCAGCGTCGATCTGCATAACATTCATACCATCAAACCTCTCGATGAGACTGCAATCATAGACTCAGTCAGTAAGACTGGCTGTGTGGTCACGGCGGAAGAACATCAGATGAATGGAGGCCTCGGTGATAGCGTAGCGCAAGTCATCAGCCAGCATTGTCCGGCACCATTAGAATATGTGGCGGTGAATGATTCATTTGGAGAGAGTGGTAAGCCAGATCAGCTCTTAGCGAAGTACGGACTTAGCGTAGATAATATCATAGCATCAGCTAAGAAAGCGCTGAAAAGGAAGGGCTAAAGGTTTGCCTAGCAATACGGTCGAATAAGATTCCAGCCGCATCAACTATTGGCAGTCTGGTACGAGGTATCAGGTAATTCTGTTGAAACGCATTAAAAACCTGTCATCATTTTTAGCTAAAAATGATGACAGGTTTTTCTCATTAAAGTGCTATCCGTCCTGCACACAGAGCTAAATCCAAGCAACATCTTCGTGATAGATTAGTTACTTTAGCGACTTATCAATTTAAAAAAGACGCGAAGATGAAATTCGGCACTAAAGTAATACATGCGGGCATAGAGCCAGATCCTTCTACGGGAGCGATCATGACGCCAATATATCAGACATCCACCTATGTACAAGAGTCTCCAGGAGTCCATAAGGGCTTCGAGTATGCCAGGACTCAGAATCCGACCAGGCATGCCCTACAGGCTAATCTGGCAGCACTGGAGAATGCGAAAGAAGCCATCAGCTTTGCCAGTGGCCTGGCTGCGATGGACAATATCCTGAAGATGCTGAAGCCAGGAGATGAGATCATCTCTACGAATGATCTGTACGGAGGATCATACCGACTGATGGTGAAGGTGTATGAGAAGTTTGGCCTGAAATCTCATTTCATCGATATGTCGGATGCTCAGAATGTGGAAGATCACATCAACGAAAATACCAAACTGATCTGGATCGAGACACCGACGAATCCCATGCTGCAAATCATAGATGTAGCAGCCATCACTCAAATAGCTAAGGCAAAGGGAGTCACAACTTGCGTGGACAACACTTTCGCTTCGCCGTATCTGCAGAATCCACTTGATCTCGGGGCGGATATGGTCCTGCACTCAGCCACAAAATACATAGGCGGGCACTCTGACGTGATCCACGGCTGCGTCATGACTAATGATCAGGCCATAGCTGATGAACTAAAATTTCTGCAAAATGCCGCAGGAGCTGTACCAGCACCCATGGACTGCTTCTTGATCTTGAGAGGGATTAAGACGCTGCATCTTAGAGTACAACGATCCTGTGAAAATGCACGTAAAATAGCTGAGTATCTACGAGGACATGCTAAAGTATCCAAGGTATATTATCCTGGCTTCGAAGATCATCCTGGTCATGACATCGCAGCTAAGCAGATGAAAGATTTTGGTGGTATGGTCTCCTTTGATCTACATGAGAATAACTATGAGGCAGCTGAGAAGATTCTGAGTCACACACACTTATTCTCATTGGCAGAATCATTAGGTGGTGTCGAGTCACTCATCGGTCATCCCGCCTCTATGACGCATGCTTCTATTCCTGTAGAAGAAAGGCTGAAAGTAGGGCTCACTGATAGCTTGATTCGGCTGAGCGTGGGTGTGGAGGATGCTGATGATCTGATCGCTGATCTGAAATCAGCCATTGGTTAATGAGCCCCTTAGAGAAGAATCTTAGATTTTTTCTGGGTACTTATATTGGAAACTCATCTCTGTTATTCCCTTATAATTATAAGCGGGAACAAAATCAGAAGAAGATCATCAGAGAGAGTAGTGACCTGTGTGTAGAGGGCTTTCAGCGATCTGGCAATTCATTTTTTGTAATGCTGTTCCGACGCAAAAATAAAGATGTCAATCTAGCCCATCACATGCACTCGGCCATCCAGGTGATTAAGGCTGTCGAGCGTAAGATACCCGTGATCGTCATGATCAGAAGGCCCGAAGATGCTGTCGCATCCCTGCTCACATGGGATGATAAGCTGACCATAGGTGTGGCGCTCTATGCCTACAGATCATTCTATAATAAGCTTAGAGATTATCGATCTCAGATAATCATTGCGCCATTTTCAGAAGTCACTACGGATATCGGCGATATCATCAGAAGGGTGAATCAGCGCTACGGCACTGACTTCGTACCCCCAGATTTTACAGAAGAGCAGCTTACGAAAATCAGAACTCACGTCGCTTCTCGACAGAAGAACCAACTCGCTTCGCCCCTACCAAATGAAGAAAAGGCTCAGCGCAATGCCATCCATAAAGAAAAAATCATGAGGCATTGGTCATATCGATCTACCTTAGCCGTACACGATGATTTTTTGGAAAAAAGTTAGGTGTTTATGTATTGATAAGAACTCATTTCCAGACTATAGGCAGAAGCTTCACGCTCTACTTATAAATGACCTAACCATGAAAAACAATAGTTAAACTATAGGATATCCTGCTTATATCAGATTAACCATGAAAAATGATAGTTTATCTATGGAAATTCATGGTTAATTGCTTGTGACCAGAACCGAACTAATTTTTAGCCCACTCACAGTGCATTAACCATGAAAAACGATAGTTTAACTATAGGAATTCATGGTTATATTTAATTAACCATGAAAAATAATAGTTAAACTATAGAAATTCATGGTTAGTTACTTGTGACCAGAACCGAACTGATTTTTAGCCCTCTCAAAGTGCATTAACCATGAAAAATGATAGTTTAACTATAGTAATTCATGGTTATTTTTAATTAATCATGAAAAATGATAGTTCAACTATTGAAATTCATGGTTATTTGCCTTATGTTTATTGAGTGGAGGTATTTAGAAATATATATGCTAAGGTACTGGCTAAGAAGCTGGGGTATGCACCGGCAGTGGTCATTTTAGGGGCCAGACAGGTAGGTAAGACCACGATGGCACGCCAGTACGCGCAAGAGACGGGCTTAGCCTTCCAATACTTTGACTTGGAAAATCCAGAAGACAGGTCCAAATTTGACGACAATCCTGTCACGTTTTTAAATTTCTATAAAGACCAATTGGTGATTTTAGATGAGATACAGGCGATGCCAGAGCTGTATAATGCTTTGCGTAGTATCATTGATCAGGATCGGCGTGCGGGTAGATTTATATTGCTGGGCTCTGCCTCACCTCAATTAGTGACGGGTGTATCAGAAAGCCTCGCTGGTCGAATCAGCTTTATGGACTTGTCACAGCTGACACTTTCTGAGATCGGAGATGACTATGACCAACAAGCTCACTGGATCAAAGGTGGCTTTCCGATACCTTTTCTTTCTACTTCAGCGGATCAGTCTTTTGATTGGATGGAGAGTTTTGTCCGCACCTACGTAGAGCGCGACCTGAATATATTATTTGATAAGAATTTTAATCCCGTATTGTCCAGGCGTCTGTGGAATATGCTGGCGAATCAGCAGGGATCACTATTGAATACCCAAAACTTATCCAAATCACTGGGGGTGACGGCTCCGGTGGTAGCCAGATACTTAGAGTATATGGAGGGAGCATTTCTGATCCACAGGCTCTTACCGTGGCATTATAATACCAGTAAGCGTCTGGTGAAGTCACCCAAAATCTACGTGCGTGATACGGGCATCTTGCATTATTTTCATAAGATCAGATCATATGATGAGCTACATGTCCATCCGATCATCGGCCCATCGTGGGAGTCATATGTGTATGAGCAGATCCTCTTTCACAAACCCCAGAATACCGAACTGTATTTCTATCGGACTTATAATCAGGCAGAGATAGACCTGCTGCTCATCGAGAATAATAAGCCCATCATGGCGATAGAGATTAAACTGAGTAATAGCCCATCCGTCTCGAGAGGGTTCTATACTTCTTGTGAAGACTTAGAAATAGAGCAGCGCTATGTGGTGACGCCTCATGCAGATGCCTACCCCAAGTCAAACGGAGTAATGGTGATGAATATCAAAGACTTTCTCAAGAAGCTCACAGCCATAAATGGCTAAAAGAGCAAATCTTATTACTTTCACATACAGTGGAGAAAAACTTATCTATCAAGACCTGGTCAGAGCAGGACAGACCGAGAGAAAAGATGATTGCCAGCGGCCGTCAGAGCCTGACAGATGCTGAGTTAGTCGCCATTCTGATCGGATCAGGCAGCCGCCAAGAGAGTGCCGTGGAATTGTCTAGACGAATTCTGAAATCGGTGAATACCGATCTAAATGAACTCGGTCGCATGTCACTGACAGATCTGATGAGTTTCAAAGGGATAGGGGAGGCCAAGGCGATATCTATAGCTGCGGCCCTGGAGCTGGGGCGTAGGCGTCAGGCCTCTGACTACAGAGAGAAGCCTAAGATCATGAGCAGCGAAGAAGCCTATCGAGTCATAGCGCCGCTGATCGATGATTTAGAGATAGAGCAATTCTGGATCATCATGCTAAATCGGGCTAACTATATGATCAGCAAAAAAAGAATCAGCGAGGGAGGAGTCTCTGGGACAGTGGTCGATTCTAAAATCATATTTAAAGCGGCACTGGATGCCATGGCCAGCCAGATCATCTGCGTGCATAATCATCCATCGGGCAATTTGAATCCAAGTACAGCTGATCGAGAACTCACAGATAAGTTAGTCGCGGCAGGTAAAGTGATGGATATAAACGTAATGGACCATTTAATCATCAGTCAGCGAGGCTACACCAGTTTTAGAGATGAAGGCTGGATCTAAGGCCTTATCTTTGAGCTATTAAAAACAATGTCCAAAGACTATTCGTTATACCAATTCAGTGACTGAAAACAAAACAAAATTCGACCTGCAAACCCTGGCGAGGGTGCTTGCTTTAGCTAAGCCACACGCCAGAATATTCATTATATCTGGGGCATTAGCTATCACACTTGCCTTACTATCGGCGATCACTCCTAAGATTGTGAATATCATGGTGGATGATTATGTGATGGTGAAGGACATGCCTGGCCTCTTTCGCATGGCTGGGATTTTTGCCGCCGTCGTACTGGTCACGGTGGTATTCAGATATCTCTTTATATACATCACAGGTCTCTTGGGACAGTCTGTGATCAAGGATCTGCGAGTGCAGACCTTTCAGCACATCACCTCGCTGAGGATGAGGTACTTTGATCAGACACCTATCGGGAAGACTACCACCAGGACCATCAATGATATAGAAAGCATCAATACTATTTTCACTCAGGGAGTGATCACCATGATCGCAGATGTCTTGGGCATCTTTGCCATACTCGGATTCATGCTTCAGTCCAGTTGGAGGCTCACGCTGGTCTGTCTGACGACACTGCCTCTTCTCATATTGGCGACTTATATTTTCAAAGAGAAGGTGAAGAAGGCTTATCAGAAGGTCAGAGCGCATATCACCTCCATGAATGTCTTCCTACAGGAGCGTATCTCTGGTATGAGGGTCGTCCAGATCTTTAATGCGGAAGAACGAGAGATGGGGAAATTCAAGAAAATCAACAGAGACTACACAAAGGCCAATCTGGATTCGATCTTATACTATGCCATCTTTTTTCCCGTCATCGAGATCATCCAGTATGGGACATTGGCTATTATGGTATGGTGGGGTGCTAAGTGGTTTGTAGAAGATAGCTTGACCATCGGTGTACTGGTCGCCTTTCCTATGTATATCAACAGGCTGTACCGGCCGATCAGGATGCTGGCTGATAAGCTGAATACCATTCAGATGGGACTGGTCGCAGCCGAGCGCGTCTTTACTGTTTTGGATGATCGATCCATCATAGCTGACATAGGCTATAAGACTCTGGAGAAGTCAGACGGTAACATTGAATTTAAAAATGTGAGTTTCGCTTATGACGAGGAGAACTACGTGCTCAACGACATCAGCTTTGAACTAAATAAGCATGAGACGCTCGCCATAGTGGGCAGCACCGGCTCAGGTAAGACGACGATCATCAACATCCTCAATCGATTCTATGACATACAGAAAGGGGAGATCCTTCTGGACGGGGTAGATGTGAAGAAGTACAAGATAGATGATCTGAGAAAGCGAATTTCTATCGTGCTTCAGGATGTATTCCTATTCACAGGTACCGTATTAGAAAATATCACGCTGAAAGATCCTAGCATTTCCAAAGAGAAGGTGGTGGAAGCAGCCACTGCCATAGGGGCGCATGACTTTATCATGAATATGCCTGAAGGATATGACTATGTAGTCTCAGAGAGAGGTGGCAATCTATCTATGGGCCAGCGGCAGCTGATCAGTTTTGTCAGAGCACTGGTGTTTGATCCAGATGTACTGATCCTGGATGAGGCGACATCATCCATCGATAAGGAGACAGAGGGGCTCATCCAATATGCCATTGAGAAACTTATCGCAAAGCGTAGCTCCATCATCATCGCACACCGACTGTCTACCATTCGTCACGCTGATAAGATTATGGTGCTTGATAAGGGTAGACTGGTCGAGTTTGGCAGTCATGATGAGCTGCTGGCTATTGAAGGAGGCAAGTTTAAAGAGCTGTATGAATTACAATTTGCTGATTTGGAGTTTGCGGAGTGAACCACTTAGCTTACTTTTAGTGTTAATGATCTATATATGATGAACATGTTTTCTGAAAATAATACGGGAAGTAAGGTAAATCCCCTGATTGCTCTGCTCGGGGTCGGTTTGTTTTTTATCGCACTATTTTACTTGGCTAAGACAGCATTCTTTATTTTATCATGGGTAGCTCCTGTTCTGTTTATTCTGACATTGATTATTAATTACAATGTCGTATTGGACTATGGTAAGACCTTAATTAAGTGGACAAAACAAAGTCCTGTGATCGGAATTGTCGCTATCGTCTTATCATTTGTGGCTTTTCCTTTTGTGTCAGCATTCTTATTTGGTAAGGCTATGCTATTGCGAAAGGTGAATGCGATCAAGAAAGACATCAAGCAAAAAGAAGAAGGCGTATTCACGGAGTACGAAGACCTGACAGAAGAAGAGATGGATGATCCGCTGGATCTGAAAGACATCGAGATCATCACAGAGACCAAGGGCAGCAATCAGCAAGATTCTAATGAGTATGACGATTTATTCAAATAGAGCGATCTAAGCCATCAGCGGACCTTGATATTATACTTTTTTATTAGCCTGATCTACATCTTCTCTTATGTGATGCTGATCCTCAAGGTGACAGGCTATTGGCAGCAAGCTGCGGATATTAGTCTGGCGCCCAATAACACAATTCCTCGAAAGTTTATCTCGGTCATCGTCATCGCTCGTAATGAGGCTGCTCACATCGAAGCCTGCCTCGGATCCATAGTGCAGAATAAGTATCCGCAAGAAGACTATGAGATCATACTGATCGATGATCACTCAGAAGATCGCACTGTTAAAAGAGCTCAGGATTTATATATCGAAAATCTGAGTATCCACTCCCTTGCAAACAAACCAAAGATGAGTGGCAAAAAGGCAGCACTGCAATACGCCATCTCGCAGGCCAAAGGTGACATCATAGCGTGTACTGACGCTGACTGCCAGGTGGAGCCTCAGTGGCTTAACATCATCAATCAGTCGCTGCGACTCAATAGCCAGTCGATGATCACACAGCTCATCGCCTTTGATGATCAAGAATCTATCCTATCCAGATTTCAGACTTTGGATCTGATGGCGACGATGGCCTTTAGTCTGTATGGCATCAATAGAAAGTTCTACTATACGGCTAATGGTGCGAACATGGCATTCAGCAAATCAGCTTATCAGGCGGGTGATCTTCAAAGCAAGATGGCCTCTGGAGATGATGTCTTTTTGATCCAGGCCATGGCTGTCAGAAATCCTGAATCTGTGAAATTTATCAAGTCAAGATTATCCATAGTCAGCACTGGAGTAGAAAAAACCATCTCTGCCTTTATCAGCCAAAGAAAGAGGTGGGCGACTAAGTCAAAGGCCTATGCCAGCAGCGGACTAGTTAAGATGCAAAGCTTCATTTTTATCTTCCATTTATACATCATCATTAATTTAATTTGGGGTGTACTTGTCTGGCCGATTATGATTTTCACAGGTCTATTTGCTTTATTTTTAAAAGGCATAGCTGACTACTTACTGCTCAGCGAAATCAGTCAGTATTATCGCCAGCCTAAAGCCTTAAAGTGGTATGTGCTGAGCTTTATCTTATTTTTCCCCTATATCTTTTTCATGGCAGGGGCTGCTGTATTTGGTAATCGCATTAAGTGGAAGGGGCGAGAATTAACGTAATGAATGGTGCCACCTAATAAAGATAGATAACCAGGCTAAAGCCGAAGTAAAGATGAAGCCTAAGTGTATGACTACACAGGGTTATGGATGAAGATGCAGACTCAGACCCATGCTAAGCTATATTAAAGCCTTCGATATTCATCTAACTCTTCAGCTAGTTGGATTGCTTTTTCGATAGGCTCCCACTCTATGCCTGATAAAAAGAATTGACTGACCTTAGATCGAGGATCATCTAAGCTAAGATTAGTGTACAGCCAATATGATAAGTAGGATAGCCCAGAGAAAATAAGCACATTACTACCTCCATAGATCAATGGTGACTCTTTGAGGGCATTCATGCTAATCCAGCAAATGGACCAAAATGGAAGCTGAATCACATTGGCCTTGAGGCAATTAAAGCTGGATAAGCGCAGCTGGGATAGATGCTGCTGAACTGTAATGATGTCACGACTAGATTGAATCTGTCCTATCTGATACAGTTGGAGTAAATAGGAGATGACAACATAAGACATGATCAAGGAGATAATTAAAAATCCGCTTGCCATGATGTATGAGTCTGCTAAGAAAGTGATCATGCAAATGAACCATAGTAAGAATGTATAAGGTATGCCAATCAGTATGAAGATAGACTTCGGCATCCTCATACGGCCTAGACTTCGATTTATTTTGAGCGCTGTTACCTCTCCAATTATTTGCTTATTTATCTTGATCATTTTTTCTAATTTATGATCGGTGGATTGCCATAATTGTAGTAGTTCCTTATCCGTCATATTACTTTGCTTTTAAATTGCTGAATTGAGTTTTTAATTTCTTTTTTCTGCGGTTAATTTTCGTCGATACATTTGATGTACTGATGCCCATAATGTCTGAGATTTGATTTTGACTTACACCATCTAGATACAGTAGGAATAAAGCACGATCTATGTCAGCTAATTTTTCAATCAAGGAGTGCAATATTTCTAAATCAGGATTGTCATTTTCGATCTCCTCGCTGGTCGTCTTTATTTCAAAGATGGGGGCTGTGGTCTCTATCCGCTCCCTTCTATTTTGATGCTTGCGATAATAAGAAATGGCGGTATTCAGAGCGATGCGATAAATCCAAGTAGAATATTGATACTGTGGATCATAGGTCTCAAAGCTCGCCCATAATTGAATGATAATTTCTTGAGTCAGATCCTTCCTGTCTTCACTTTGCTTACAATAGGAATATGACACTTTATGGATCAATGCTTTATGCTGTTCCAGCATCTTCAGGAATGTATCTTTCTTAGAATTCAAACAGAAAAGTATTTTACTGCATTATTCGACTGACAATGATCATATGTCACACAGGTGATCACTAATTTTAAAATTAGTAAATGTAGATGCTTAATTAAAAATATGAACAACGCTAAAGCAGCGAGAAAATGGTGTAGAAGATGGTAAGAGACTCAGTCTACTTTTGACAAAGGCAACTGATCACTCGATCATCCCTGTCTTATGAAGTATGGTGAGCTGTGCTCCATAGGTCTTCGCAATATTCTCTTGCGTAAATGTATCAGATGTATCTCCATATGCCAGTAGTCTTTGATTGAGCAGGATCACCTTGTTAAAGTAGGACTCGACTGTGGAGAGATCATGATGCACCACCAGTAGTGTCTTACCTTCAGCTGCCAGTTTTTTTAATATTCTGATGATGGTCTCCTCTGTGGTGATGTCTATGCCGACAAAAGGTTCGTC
>CALFUK010000050.1 GCA_937929945.1 uncultured Saprospiraceae bacterium | reverse complement strand
ATATAGCAACAATCCAATTTACCTCAACCGATCCATGGACTTAACCAGCTTATCATCCTTCTTGATATTCTTCAGGGACAGACCTAAGAAGATGATAGCGACCAGAGGCAGGAAGCTGCCGATGAAGATGGTGCTATGCTGTAAGAATTCAGGTGTATTGGACTGGAGCAGTATAATCATGGTAGCTGTCAGGGCGATGGCCAGGATGATGCTGAGGTAGACTAGTGATTTCTGTAGAGACCGATTCTTAAACAATAAGATGGCAATGAGCGAGACAATGCCCGCAGCAATGGTTAGCCCAAGCAGCGCTGGGTGGTCCTGGATATTATAGGCTTTATCAGTGAAATAGCCTTGGCTGTAGCTGTCGCTATTGAAAAAGGGAAAGGCGAACTCCAAAAAGAAAAACGCCGCAGCAAGGAGCAAAAAGACTGACTGTATTCGTTGAATCATCTGAGATGCATTTAGAATGCAATTTTAAGGCAAATTCTGCATTTGTGAGCTATAAATCTGCCTCTGCTGAAGGAATATTCTGGTTCTACTCTTAGAAAGCTCTCTGGCGGCGCATTGTAATAAGATTGATGACTATAAGTCTTCTATCTTGGAATCCAGTATGATCGGAAGGCTTCCTTATCTTTATCACGATGAAGCACATTCATAAAGTCAAAAGCAGCTTGTGGGAGCAGGAGGTGTTCTATCAGGAGGCTGA
Source organism: uncultured Saprospiraceae bacterium (assembly GCA_937929945.1). Classification (GTDB taxonomy): domain Bacteria; phylum Bacteroidota; class Bacteroidia; order Chitinophagales; family Saprospiraceae; genus CALFUK01. The sequence continues at coordinate 32,131 of CALFUK010000050.1, read as the reverse complement.
TGTCGTGATCATAGGTGCTGGCATTGTCGGGCTCACTGCAGCATTAAATCTAAAAGCGATGGACCCAGCTCTGCGGGTGTGTATACTCGAGAAAGGCCATATCCCTACTGGTGCCTCTACGCGCAATGCGGGGTTTGCCTGTTTTGGTAGTATGTCAGAGCTGATGCAGGATATGGGGGATGGTCACCGAGCTGAAGTCCTGGAGACACTTCAGATGCGCTATAACGGATTGCTGGAGATGCGCAGGTGGGTGTCGCCTGTCAAGTGTCAGTATGAACCTCTTGGTGGTTATGAGATATTTACGTCGGATCAGCAGGCTCTTTTCTCTTCTTGCTCAGCTGAGATGGCGGATTATAATGGACTCTTGAAGGACCTCTTAGGCATATCAGATACTTACTCACTAAGGGATGCTAGTGCATTCGGTATTCGGACTGAGCTACCTTTAATCTATAATCAATATGAAGGTCAGCTGCATCCAGGAAGACTAGTCACTGAGCTGATTGCCAAAGCGAGTCAGGCTGGTATCAGAATCTTATACGGTATGCATGTGGCTTCGATACAAGAGGATGCTGGCACTAAAGTGAGGCTCAGCTGTGAGAACGGAGCGTCTGTTCTCTGCTCTCAGATCATCCATGCGACGAATGCATTTTCAAATCAGCTACTAGGTACAGAAGACGTCACACCAGTCAGAAATCAAGTGTACGTCACAGAAAAAATAGAGGGGCTCAAATTGAAAGGATGCTTTCACTATGATCAAGGCTACATATACCTGAGGAATGTCAATGACAGAATCCTAATAGGCGGAGCCCGAAATCAGGTGACTACAGAAGGGGTAGAGACGTTCGGAACCACTGAGGAAGTCAAGCAAATTTTGCAGGCTTTCTTGGAGAAATACATCATTGATCATAAGGTCGACTTTGAGGCGGAATGGAGTGGAATCATTGCCACAGGCACTAGTAAAAAGCCCATCATAAAGAGAATAGACCAGCATCAAATAGCTGCCTGCAGATTAGGCGGAATGGGGGTGGCCATCGGCTCCATCGTCGGGCGAGAGGCTGCTTCTTTAGCATTATCATAACAACAGCGATGGAGGAGCCATCGTTTTTTACAATATATGATGCGACTGATGCTTATATCACCTCGTAAGTGTAGCCTAAAAATCGAGATTCAGTAGCTATCAGTGTTAATGAGAGGCATCGAAAAAGCTGGATAATAAATACAAAGAGATTGGGATGTGCAGCATCCTTAGCTTAAAAAATGAAGTATAAGAGAAACATATCGATATTCATCTGCTTAATAGCCTCGTTGGTTCTGAGCACGCAGCGGATATACGCGCAAGAAGCTGTCGATACTTCTGAGAGAAAACCCATCACCCACACAGAAGATCGGCTGCTCATGATGACGACGGATACGGCCAGAGTCGATTCGCTACTGGGAGACGTGAAGATATATCTGGATAGCACCATCATGTATTGTGATACTGCGGTGATCTATGATGAAGTCAGAATGAAAGCTTATGGCAATGTCGCTATTGTCCAACGAGATACCACAGAAATTTTTAGTGATACCTTATATTATGATTCTGGTACGAACATCGCTGACCTCATCGGGCGGGTCGTGCTGCAGAATGGTGATGAGACGCTGGTCACTGAGAGATTGGAGTATGACCTAAACACCGATATAGGCACCTATGAGTCTGGTGCCAGCGTCCGAAAGAATGATATAGAGCTGACCAGCACCCGAGGCCAGTACTATGTCAAGCGAGGGATAGCCGTATTCAGTGAGCGGGTACGCGTTATCGACTCTATCTTTTTGCTGTGGACTGATAGTCTGCAGTATGATCTGAATCAAGAGAGAGCCACCTTCTATGGTCCTACTAGGGTGAATCAAGAGGATGCCGATATCTATTCCCAGGGAGGATTCTACATCATCCCAGAGAAGGCAGCTAAGTTTATCGGTAATGCGCAGTACGTGAAAGATACCATCAGCGCATCTGCAGAATCTATCTTCTATGACGGAAATACAAAGGAGGTGATACTGCAAGGTGCTGCAAAATTCAGAAGTGGAGCCAGCTATGGTGAGGCCATCCAGATCGTCTATAATGAGGAAAAGCAGACGTCTGTACTGACAGGTGAGGCTTACTTCAAAACGGATCAGCGCGAAGTGGATGCGGATGTGATCGAGTATAATGAGAAAGACGACTCATTCACCACCAGAGGCAGAACGCTCTTTGAGGAGGGGGATCAGGTGCTGGAAGCTGACGGTACTACGAAGCATCCAGATGATGACTTTATGATCGTAGCGGGTAATGTCATCCTGAATGATACGGTGCAAAAGATGCAGTTGAAAAGTGAGTACATCAAGAGCTATGACTCGACGGGTGTATCCAAAGCGTACAATGATAATTCGAGACCGATCCTGATGTACTATCCTGACGGAGACACCCTGTATCTGGCTGCTGACACCTTGATCTCTGATGAAGTACAAGATACGCTCGGAGAGAATCGAATCGTGGATGCTGTCATAGATGTCAAACTGTTTCAAGCATCATTTCAAGCGCACAGTGGCAGCTTCCACTACAGCAGCAGAGACAGCATCTTCACTTTCTCAGACAGACCGCTGATCTGGGTGGACTCTACACAGTTCTCCGCAGACACCATTGATATCCTAATGGAGAATAACCAAGCAAAAAAAATGATGCTCTATGGTAACAGCATGATCATCAGCCAATCGCTGCATACAGTTTTTGATCAGATTAAGGGCAGGGATATGGAGGTGTGGCTGAATGAGGGAGAATTAGATTCTTTATTGGTAGATGGTAATGCGGAGTCAATCTACTTTCTGAAAGATGATGAAGATGCTTATATCGGTGCAGACCAAACCCAGTGCAGCCAGATCAAGTTCAGATTCGTAGATGGAGAATTAAGAGAAATTCACACCTTAAATCAGCCAGTTTCTACTTTTATTCCGATGCAAAAAATAAATTTGCAAGAGCTTTTATTAGAAGGATTCAGCTGGCAGATCGCCAAGCGCCCACTAAGTAAGAGAGATCTAACAGACTATGACCCATAAACAGACGATAATCATATCACTCTTCACTCTACTGAGTCTACTCACAGCACCTACTGGACTCATTAGTCAAGAGAATGAACTGCTGCAGCGTGCTACTGCTGCTCTCGAGGCCGGAGACTATCAGTCTGCGATCTCGCAGTATATAGAGATAACCGAATCAGGATACACCAGCCCAGACCTGGAGTATAATCTTGGCACCAGCTACCTGAAGCAAGAGGATGGAGCTAATGCAATACTTCATCTCAGGAGAGCACTGAAAGAGAGTCCTAGACACAGTGCGGCCCAGCATAATTTAAAAATCGCTAGAAACATCGTGGAGACAGAGATTAGTTTGATACCTGATTTTTTCTTACTCCGCTACTGGAGATCATTATATCGGCTGCTGTCTTCTAGTGCATGGGCAGTGGTCGGATTCACCTGTCTTCTGGGTATTGTGGCAGCTGTCTACGCATGGCTGTTTCCACAGTCGCGTAGGATGAAGCGTATGGCATTTAGTTCTGGTATAGCATTCACCATTTTGACGCTGGTCTGCCTTCTGGCGGGTTATGGCAGGCATGCAGATGAGACATCTACTGATCAGGCAGTGATCACGGCAGCTTCTGACTTCTATATTGGGGCAGATGACAGGAGTGAGAGCCTGGGCTATCTTTCTACTGGAGTCGAATGCGTGATCGTAGATCAGATCGGCGACTTTCTCAAAATACAGCTCAGAGATAAGGAGATCGGATGGATAGAAGCCTCTAAGCTCACTATCATTTAAGCATATTTAGGTATTTAGGGATATTCAGATTTGTTCTATTCTTTCTTTGCTAAAAGAAGGTCAAAACTTATTAGGCTTCGCCAGTCTTTCTTGGGCTATTTAGGCACATTTTTGAGCTTTAGTCACCCCTTTCCAATAGCCAGTCCCGCAAATATAAGGGAGGAATACAAGGGCTTATTCTTTATTAGTAAGCTTATTCAACGAGTTATTGATGGGGTATCACTTTTTGATTACTTCTGAAAATTCCTCTTGTTGATTAGGGCTGTACACAAGTAGAACTTCTATGTCACAGCAGCTGGCTAAAGCTGTAGTCTCTGAAAAATAAAAATGAAAGACGCTTTTATAAGAGGTGTAGAAGTTGTTATGCAGATGTCAGTTAACTTGAATCTTGCTGGCGTAAAATAGTAGAGACTCTACCTTAGTAGAGTCCCTATTTTTAATCTTAGTTTATGCGTTCAGGAGTCACTTATTCCTCTTCCGAAGCAGCAGCAGGAGGCGCTTGCTTAGCGGCTTTAGGAGCAGCTTTCTGAGCTACAGCAGCCGCATCCGGAAGAATATTGACGAAAGTACGATTCAACCTTCGCGTCTTGAAGGTCACTGTACCATCGACAAGTGCATGCAGGGTGTGGTCTTTTCCCATACCTACATTCTCGCCAGGATGAAATCTAGTACCTCTCTGTCTTACGAGGATGTTACCAGCGATCGCGTATTCGCCCCCGAAGAGCTTCACGCCTAATCGTTTACTATTACTATCGCGTCCGTTATCCGTACTACCTACACCTTTTTTATGAGCCATGCTGAGATGTCTTTATTGCCCGCCATGTGGCAGACAGGTTAATATTAGATTGAGTCAATTTTGATTTTAGTGAATTTCTGCCTGTGGCCGTTTCTCACTTGATATCCTTTTCTTCGCTTCTTTTTGAAGACGATGACTTTATCACCTTTTTGGTGATTGAGGATGGTGGCTTTGACTGATGCGCCAGCTACATTAGGTGTACCGACTTGTGTGCCTGAATCTCCAGATACAAGTAGTACATCTTCAAAGCTTACACTATCTCCTTCAGTACCTTCTAATTGGTGGACGAATATCTCGTCACCTGACTGTACCTTGAACTGCTGACCTGCTATAGAAACTATTGCGAACATTACAATTGTTTAAATTCTGAAAATGGAGTGCAAAGATATAATAACTAGATCAATAATGAAACATTAATTTAGCTTTCATGACGGTAAGTTAACATTCTCATATTCTGCCGAGGTCAGCTGTAGCTATAGTCCTCACTGTCAGTTCTTTATCATTTCAGGTGGGGCATTAAAAAAATCCCTCAGTCTAAAAGACTTCTTGATTTTGGCTCCATTTCGTTCGATGACCATCCTAATCTTCTTCCCGTCTTTCTTTTGAAGGAGACTATTCAGCTTTTCTAAGGTCCAGAATTTATCTTTCCAGATGCCTATTTTTTTGATAATATCGCCAGGCATGATGCCGACCTCAAATGCTGGAGTGCCAGGAATGACCGTTTTTACATAGAATTGATTGAGCTCCGCTCCAAAGGCATAGATGATCATACCACTCTTGTCATAATCGAAGTCTTCATTGTATTTCTTTTTGTAGGGCTTCAGGTAGAGCTCACCTCTAAGATAGTGGATGATCACGGAGAATCGACTCAGCAGATCGTTACCGATAATGCCATTGCGCGTGAGTACGAAATTTTCATTATCAGAAATGGGAAGATCTTGGAATAAAGTCAAGATGCCATTGAACTCGTAGGGGCCGAACTCTAAGCCTCTGATCTTACCGATGAATCCTTCTAACTGGCCTGTGATACCTTGACCAATCGGCCCAGACAGGACATGCTCAGGAATCACCAGTGCGCTATCCGTATTAGCATGCAGCAGGAACGGGATAGAGGCGCCAGTATCAATCAGCAGCTTGGTTTTGATGGTGTCATTGAGATTAAAAATGGAAGAGGCTAATAGGTAGGGTTTGTTTCGCTTGATTTCAATGTCCATGAGGGTATACCCTTTGCGATTCATCTCGAAGCGATTCGGGTCGTATAGTTTAAGGACTTTCTTACGATAGTCTATCTCCACCACCATAGCTCGAAAGAAACTACCTCCTATAATCCCATCGATATCGATGCCCAGGCTCTCTTGAAATAGCTCCATAAAATTCTCCAATACCAGGACATCACGTTTGACCATCAGCTGGTCTTCTATCCTCATATTGATATTACGAGCTACCAGGGCATACTGGTTTGCATTGAGGTCTGAGCCTTTGATCTCAATCCGCTTGGCGTAATCAATTCCGAGAAGATCGCTGTATGATTTATGAAAGAGAATGGTATGTTCTGCACCCGTGTCATAGATGAAGTTGACCGGGACTTTGCCACCAAAAAGCAGCTTCACCACAATGAATCCATTCTTAATCTTGAATGGAATTTCTGTGCTGTAGCCTCCGCCCAGTAGATCAATACCGATAGGCTGAGAAGACACTTGCCCCATACATGCTATGATAACAAAGTATATGTATAGAAGTCTATATGACAAGATTATTGATTTTCTGATTTGGCATGAGTCTGATGCTTGATCAATAAAATGCATGATGCACCTGTAGATGCTAACGCATGTACTACACTAAACGTACTGATGCTGAATCAGTTGTAGCTATGCTTTCTAATCGGTATCCACCACAGTATGATCACTAGTGATGCCCTTTTAAAGATACATACCTATTGACTATAAGGTAAGAATTATATAAGAGTAAAATCGAGAAGAGTGTAAAATAAAAAAGCAGCACTCAGGGATGAGTGCTGCTCAGGTATATCTTAGGGTATAAGATAGATTATTTTAAGATCGTAGCTTCGATTCTTCTGTTCTGAGCTTGACCTTCTTTTGTATCATTAGATGCTACAGGATTAGCAGCACCATGACCCGTGGTCATCAGTCTGCTTCCATCGATGCCTTGTGCGACCAGTCTTGATTTTACCGCATCAGCTCTGCTTTGAGATAGAGTCACATTAGAATCAGCATTACCTGTGCTGTCTGTGTATCCATCGATCTGTATTTTCACATCAGGATAAGCCTTTAGTATGGCAGCTAAGTTGTCAACTTCCGCAGCGGTAGAGCCAGAAATGGCTGCTGATCCAGATGCGAATGTTAAGTTCTTAAATGTCACCTTACCGTCTCCTTTGAATCCACCGTCAATGAAATCCATCATCTGTGAACCAGCAGAGCCAGCAGCAAACTTAATGCTTGATAAAGCGCCTTTGGCAGCTTCATTGATGTTAGAGAAAGCTCCACCGACCATGTCAGCAGCTCCTTTTGCAGCATCGCCAGCAGCATCCGCAGCTCCCTTAGCCATGTCACCTGCTCCTTCTACGACAGAGCCAGCAGTATTACTCACTGTATCGGCTGCACTGTCTATCGCATTACATCCTGTCTTATTGAGGCCAAAATAACCTGCTATTCCTAATATCAGTACCGCTGGGATCAACCACTTGAATATACTTCCTCCTGCACTGCTCGCCGTATCGACTGCACTACCCGCCATATTAGCTGCGCCGCCCATAGCTTTCTTTCCAGCATCGACACCACCGCCGACTACTTTCTTTCCAGCATCCATGGTGCCACCGACTACTTTTTTACCGGCGTCCATAGAGCCACCTACGACTCTCTTACCCGCATCGACGCCACCGCCGACTGCTCCTTTCGCTTTGCCAATTAGATCACCTCCTAAGGATGATAGACCTAATAAGCTACCCATACCTGCTGGTAGAGCACTTTTTACATGGTTCTTCTGACCTGATAATAGGCCCATCAGTCCTGAGATACCTTTATTAGCGACTTGTCTTTTGATGATTCCGAAGATGAATGGTGCAGCCATCTTCAGTAAAGATGATGTAGCACTACTTTTCATTCCGCTGGAGCCTGCGATTAGGTCTACGATTCCGCCTACTTTGTTGCCTAATAAGGCAGAAAGAAGACCTGAACCTGAATTTAGTAATCCATTGACTGAGCCTGAACCTTTAGAGAATATACCCCCAATATCATCCAAGATGCTGTCATCGGTACCCTTTACAAGGTCTAAGATGCTTTTAGCGCCTTCCTGGTCATCAGCACCTTGATCGACTAGTTTACCTAGTAGCGCTGGAAAGATACTGCTGATTGCAGAGCTGGTGTTGTCTGAAGATGTTCCTAGGAACTTGGATGCGTTACTGACTAACGAACCTGTTACCTGATCCTTCAACAGATCTAATAAATTAACTGACATTTGTTTAATAGTTTTATTAAATAATTAGTTATCAAAATGAAGACTTTCACATCATGTCAATGGGCCAAAACCGGTAAAGAATTTGTAAATCAAATCTTGTAGTGGGTGATAGACTTTTCACTTCAAATAATGAAAGCTGATTTTCGTTTCAAGCAGAATGAATATACAGAGGTTTAAGAGGTATATATTGCCCTAAACGCAGCTTAAAAAGATAAAATTTCTGAAAATGCCTTTTTTTTAACATTTTTTTCACCTGCAAGAGGCAGCATATTATGATCAAACGTGCTCACGGCTTTACATTTTCATCCTAATACCTGACTGTTTACATGAATGGGCCATCTAAAGTATTGAATGTCAAATAGTTAGATTGAAATTTTAATTTTTGTACTATAGTCATAGACTCATTAATTGAGATTGTGGCAGGAAGTAGTAACTTGGTCAGAATCTATAGATTGAAGCACTCAAAGTACGTATGTTAAGCAAATCCTTTGGTCATTATATGCTGCATAAGGTAGATCAGCTGTCTGCAGCAGAGCTCACAGAGGCGGAGAAAATCTCTCAATTGTATAAGCTTCTGGTCTTTATGTTTGATGAAATCACGAAGCGTGAGCGGATTCATCTGACCTCTCTCTTTACCAAGATCGCCTACATATCCAATAAATACAAGCTGAGCAAGCTGTTGATCTATAACCTGCATGCCTATAGAAGATCGATTCAGGATCAAGCGTCTGAGGCGGAGGATCAAGTCGCAGATTTAAAATTCTATCTGAGTACCGTCATTTTGACCATTCATTCTTTATTCGCCATTTCCATAGATCAGGCAGCTAAGAAGCAATACTACGATGCCTATGGATGGCGCAGAAAGAATCAAGAATATACCTACATCCAAGCCGTAGAGGTGCTCGTGCTATCCATAGATGCTGATCAGAAGACCATGCAGGTCATCAGCAGCCTGCCTCCATTCACCGAGTCTGTGGTCCTTTGGGATGTCATAGAGGAAAATGAGATCTACTCTGCAGGTATCAAGATGCTGATCGAGCAAGAGATGCTCCCGATAGCGATGTACCTGCATGGTATTAAAATAGACGAATCCAAGCAAATGATCCCTTCCATCTTTGTGATCGAGCCTTCTTACCTGGTGGATGTGACTACTGTGTCCAATTGCTTTCAGCACTATGGTAGTGAGAGTCGAGATGCCATCATCAAGCGATTCATCACGGTCTATGCTAATGCTGCGATCATGAAGGGGAATGTCGCCAACTTCATTTTGGACGAGATCATACATAATCATGACATCAGCTACCAAGACATCAAGAAGCAAATATTCACTGTAAATCCCTTAGCCTTCTCACTGATGGATGACAGGATGATCTTAGAGCTCTTAGATACACTGGAGGGACACTTTAATAACATCAAAAAGACAATCCAAGTCGAATTCGCACAGAATAACCTGACGAAAGAACACATCTACATCGAGCCAGCGTTCTACTCGCCTCAGTATGGTATCCAGGGACGATTAGACCTATTACACTATCAGCAGCGAGAGAAGAAAGCCTCCATCGTAGAATTAAAAAGTGGTAAACCCTACCGAGCTAATAAGTATGGACTCAACAGCAGCCACTACCACCAGACACTGCTGTACGATCTTCTGATCCACTCCTCTCTGAGCAGAGAGCTGCGCGTGAATAACTATATCCTCTACTCAGGTGTCGATGATACCAGCCTGAGGTACGCGCCTAAGATCGGCTACCAGCAAAAAGAAGCCATCAAGGTGCGCAATGAGATCGTCATGGGGCAATACATGCTGGAAGGCCTGGTGACTAAGGATGATCTCTTCTCGAGTCTCAAGACTAAGCAATTCCCCAAGCTGAAGGGCTTCGCAAAACAAGACATTGAGAATTTTGAAAAACTCTATGATAGTTTGGATGAAGTAGAGCGCTCTTACTTTAAGCATTTTACCTCCTTCATCGCCCGCGAGCAGCGACTATCTAAGATCGGCTCCAGAGACAGTGAGCGACTGAATGGCCTGGCTTCTATCTGGCTTAATACCATAGATGAGAAGATCGAAGCCTTCACCATCCTGAATCACCTGGAGCTCATCAAAAATGAAAGCGAAGACGACATACCCGTGCTGCGATTTGAAAAATCCGATCGAACAGCAGAGCTCTCTAACTTCAGGGTGGGAGATATATCGGTGCTCTATCCTGATGATCAGAGCAGCCAGGGTGCGGCACTCCACAGTCAGGTGCTCAAAGGGACGATTCTGGAACTCAATGAGACAGACGTTTTAGTGCGGCTGAGATCGCGACAGCACAACCATGATATCTTCAGAAATAATAAATACTGGCACATCGAGCACGATCGCTTAGATAATGGATTCAACGCCATGTATCGCAGCCTGTTCGAATTCATGAAGTCCACGCAGCGGACGAAGGACATCTGGCTGAGTCGCATACCACCAGAATCCTATGCTACTCAAGACCTGCCCCTGATCGATGAATTCACCGAGGAGCAGCAAGAGATATTTGATGAGATCATTTCCGCTAAGGACTACTACCTGCTGTGGGGCCCGCCAGGCACTGGTAAGACCAGCTTCATCGTGAGGCACGTCGTCAAGCATCTTTATCAGAATACAGAGGAAAATATACTCTTGCTGGCCTATACGAATAAAGCAGTCGATGAGATCTGTGATGCCATCTGCGCTATCAATCCCCACTACAAAGAGAAATTCATGCGCATCGGCTCTCGGTATGGCACACACCCAGACTATAAGGATAATCTGCTCATACATATCTCCGAGTTATCCCAGTCCAGACGACAGCTGGTCGATCACATACAGGAGAAGCGGATCTTTGTCGGGACAGTCGCCTCTGTGATGGGCAAGCCAGAATTGTTTTCGCTGAAGAAGTTTGACCGCATCATCATCGACGAGGCATCTCAGCTACTGGAGCCATTAGTGCTGGGTATCCTGTCACGATTCAATAAGGTGATCCTGATCGGGGATCACATCCAGCTACCAGCCGTAGTACAGCAGGATAAAGAAGAAAGCGAAGTGAAGGATGAGTCACTAAGAGAGCTGGGCCTGCATAACATGGGTAACTCCCTCTTTCAGCGGCTCTACCTGAGGTGCGAAGCTAATGGCTGGGACTGGTCCATCGGGCAGCTCAGCGTGCAGGGGCGCATGCATAAGGACATCATGGCCTTCCCCAATGAGCACTTCTATGGAGGTCAGCTCAGCTATCTCTCTAAGCTGTCCAGACTGCATCAGGATAGATTATGGCAGAGTGCAGGACCACTGCAGCGAGTACTTGCTGCAGAAAGATTGATCTACGTACCCTCATCGATCAGTGAGGAGGACCTTAGCTTCAAGACGAATGCTGATGAAGCTCGCATCGTCAGCCTGCTCATCAGAAATCTACAGGCTCTGATGAAGCTCAATGATGTCGAGCAGTCCATCGGAATCATCACGCCATATCGTGCTCAGATAGCTAACATCCGAGCCAAGCTCAGTCAGGACAAGATCGACTTAGAAGATATCAGCATCGATACGGTGGAGCGCTATCAGGGAGGAGCCCGTGATATCATCATCATGTCTTTCAGTCTGAACCACGCGATCCAGCTGAACAGTCTCTCTATGCTGGATGAATTTGGCAATGATCGAAAGCTGAATGTAGCCCTGACCCGAGCAAAAGAGCAGCTCATCCTGACGGGGAATCAAAATCTGATGGAACAAAATGAACTATACAAAAAGCTCATCCACTCGTATCATCGGATGGAGCTCAGCCAAGTTGAGGATAAGATGATCACAGGGGTCAGCTGATCTTAATTTCCGCAAGACTCAATCGTAAATAGGACCTGTGCTCCTAGCTTGACTTCGAAGTTTGGATTGAGCTCGATGCATTTTTGAGCAGTGTACTTTGAGCTCACATTAGCACTGATGCTTGCATTATTGTAAGTCGCTACCTTGCTAGCGTATCGTTCATTTTGGCTTTGCGTCTCATTGAAGAGTACATGATTAAATCCATCGCAGTCGAAGTCCTCTACCGTCACAATGGAAAGGCCGTAGGTAATGTCGCTGATTAATATATTGCCAGATGGCAGGAAGGGGTAAGTGCCCCAGGCTCCAGCATAGCCAGAGTAGCTGTTATTATTGTCGCTGTATGTGTCATAGTAGGCATGGAGTACTGGATTTGCGGGATTGCGGATGTCATATACCTTTAGTCCATCTTCATAGTAAGAGATATAGAGCAGATCTCCTTTTACGTAGGGATTGTGAACAGTTGATTGGGTCTCCGATGGTGGCACGGTTTCGAGATTATCCTGTACCTGTGCGATATTACTGCTCTGTCCATTTCGCAATCTCTCTAAGTCGACGACTTGCAGTGGTAAGCCCGTGGGCACTTCTTCTGCCACGTAGGCATATCCTCCGCATTCGCTGATCCAGCTGCTGTGGTTATAGCCACCATAGTCAGCATCAGCTATCAGTGAGATGTTGTTGAGATTATTAGCATCCCAAATGAAGTAGCCGGTATAGCCGTGAGAAGCATAAATGATATTATGCTGCACATATAGATCATGAATGTAGAAAAAATCACTCGTGGATGACGGATCTATAATCTTGTCAAAATCGATTTCGGCGATTAATCTGGGATTAGCTGGATCAGCAGCAATGTCGTAGACCACCAAGTCCACGGAGTAGGGCAGAGACCCTGATCCAGAAGGATTAGGTTTAGAATTAGGGACACCTACGACATACAGTCTGCCCTCGGCTTCATCTATGTAGATGTTATGAGATCTGACAAATTCTGTCTTGATGGTCCTCACTACGGATACGCTGCTTGGAAGATTGCTCAGGTCGTAGACATACATCCCTTCATTGCAGGAGTCGCAGATGCTGTAGGCGTAGTTTTTATAGGTCTTATAGTCTCTCCAAGTGGTGCTAGAGCCATTTGTGATCTCAGTCACTAGGGTGGGATTTGCAGGATTCGTGATGTCTACGAAGAGACTGCTGACTCTCGTGCCGAATATGGCATACTCCCTGCCCTGGGCGTCTACATAGCCCCAGACATCATTGTATCTGTTATTGGCTGCTGGCGTCGGATCGGTGAATGTGGCTACTAGATTGGTGTTAAGGGATTGCTGGGCGAGAGCTGACCATGAAAAAAAGCAGGCGGCGAATAATATTAGTAGGCGAGGATTCGTCATAGCTGATTAGGACATTAAGGTGTTAAGTGCTAAAGGGGGATTGGAAAGATACTATTCTTGCTAGTCATATACAATAGCGTGAACCCTAAGTCTGAGACTTTAAGATTTGATGCCTGCTATCAATGCACTACTGTCGTCACTGCTACATCTTTAGCTATCGGCAGTCACTGACTGACGAATGCTGCTGGGCTGGAAGGGCTGTAGACCGATGGGAAGTGGGCGGACGGAGCGGATGTTGACCTGTTTACCTAATCGAGGCTACTGCTGTTTATTATTTCTTTGAAATAAACAGTTTATACAACCTTCTTTATGGAATACTTTTGAGTCTGGGATGATTTGTGCTGCTGAAGACCAAGAGTGTGCAATGCTAGTATTGGGTATGTGGGGTAGGTTGTTTGTCAGACAAGGCATTCCTTTATTGAACTAACAAATCAAAATAATGCACAGAAGCATTAATGAGCAAGATCATAATCTGTGGTGATTAAGATCATATCTCTAAAGAATTCGGTGGTTGATCTTTACAAAAAGATTAATTATGAAAATTACAAGTGCATCATTCGAAACCGTTATTTGGAGATTTTACTTTATGATGGCCATTGTCTTGGCTTCATTTTTCTTAGGACATCCAGCTTTTGCAGTGGTAGCTGTACCCGTATTCTTATCAGCACTGACTGGCGTTTCATTCAAAAATGGAAAGAAGAAGACCAAATATAGAAGAAAACAATTGAATCTAAATGTTACGTTGAGTAGATCCAATGCTGCCTAATCATCAGCCAATGAGGTCTTTTAGATCTTGAATGTTATTGATGATAATTTGTCTTGCTTTTATCTTAATAAGGTTTTCATCTTTGAAGTCAGATAGTGTTCTGATCAATGTTTCTTTAGCAGTTCCTGCTTTGGCTGCTAAATCTTCACGGGATTGACTTATAAATATCTTTTCATTTTCGGAGAGAGTAGACTGAATAGCAAACGATATAAGTGCATTTGCAACTTTTTTTCTAACTGAATTGTATGCCATTTCAATCATTTGCTTCTCTGATTGAACTGCTTTGTTAGAGATCATCTTTATAAATTGGATACTGAAGTCCCTATTACTGTAAAGCATAGCCATGAAGTCAGCTTTAGGAATGAGTGTTATGTCTGAATCTTTCAATGCAGCGGCGGACATCTGGTAAGCTTTATCTTCAATAAGATCATTGAATCCAAAGAATTCACCTTGCTTAATCACTTGGGTAATTAATTCTTTACCCATATCATTTGACTGATATAATTTAACCTGTCCTTCAGTTAGATAATAAAGCCATCTTGGAATTTCGGCGAATTCATAAATGACATCTTTAGCCTTATATCTTCTTATCTCCCTGTCATCTGTCAATAGCAATATATCTTTTTGTGCTTTTACATCAGAGAAAAACTCATTCAATCTTTGAGGGGCTTTATCAAAGGAATTTTTGATGTCAGCTGCTTTTTTTAGTCTTATCTCTATAGCTTCTAACAATTCTACGTCGTCAAATGGCTTAGTAATATAGTCTGTAGCTCCAAGACCCATGCCTTTACGTTGATCCGGTTTCTCTGATTTCGCCGTAAGGAATATGAAAGGGATATGATTAACCTGCGGATCCCTATTTAATATTTTAAGCACACCATACCCATCTAATACAGGCATCATCACATCACATAAGATTAAGTCTGGAGCACTGCGGCGAATCATTTCTATGCCTATTTTACCATTCTCTGCGGAAACAACATCGTATTCAGCTAATTCTAATATTTCACAAAGATTATCTCTAACTTCATAATTATCTTCGATGACGATGATCTTTTTATTCATGTATTTTATTTTTAGGCTTGATGGAGCTCATATAACATAATTGAGTAATGATACCTTGAAAAAAATGGCTATCTTGATAAAGATGGTTCATCTAATGGAATAATCACAGTAAATGTAGTGCCTATATTTTCACGACTTTCAAAAATTATAGATCCTGATAAGAGTCTTACATACCTCCGAACTATATGAAGGCCTAAACCAGTACCTTGTATATTCTCTACATTTTTGGCTCTGAAGAATCTCTCGAAAAGGAATTTCTGTTCGCTCTCCGGAATTCCACATCCTTGATCTGTAATGGTAATTGATAAATGATCATCTTTCGATCTTATACTACATTCTATTACTGTATCTGAATATTTGATCGCATTGGAGATAAGATTGAATAGTATGTTTTTAAGAATCTTTTTATCAGTCATGATCATGTGATCAATGGAGCTATTCACTTGTATAGTTTGATTTTCTTTCAATATCCCATTGATTTCTTCTTTTACGAGCTGAAACAATTCGCTAATATTGACTATCTCGTATTGGGGAATGATTTTACCCTCTTCAATCTTGCTTAATGAAAGAAAGTCATTCAAGATACCAGTTAGATTATTCACGGCAGACTTGATCCTATGTATGTGTTTTTCACGCTTCGCTGGTAAAGCATCTTCATTGTACTTGCCTAGTAAGCTTGCCGACGAGAGGATTGTACTCAGAGGCGTTCTGAATTCATGTGATGCTGTAGATACGAATCTTGACTTCAGCTCATTGAGTTCTTTTTCTTTATTTAGCAGTGCCTGTAACTCTTCTCTATTTTCATCTAATTGTTTGTTTGTAAATAACAATTTGTTTATGGCGGATTCTAATTCATTTGTTCGAGCTTCTATCTGATTTTCCAGATCTTCATTAAGCTGGAGTAGTTTCTCTTCTGCCTCTTTAACATCAGTGAGATCATGAATAATACCCGTAAAAATGATCTTATCATTGAGAATGACCTCACTTACTGCTAATCGGAAGGGAAAGATCGAGCCATCTTTTTTCTTACCAAATACTTCTCGACCGATGCCTATAATTTTGGGTTCTTTTGTCGAGATGTAATTGGCTAAATAGCCGTCGTGTTCAGAATGATAAGGCTCGGGCATCAATATTTTGATGTTTTCTCCAATAACATGCTTAGGTAAATAGCCGAATTTTTCAGCTGCTGAAGGATTGATTGATTCTATGTGCCCACGTTCATCTATCGTTATAATACCATCGATCGCAGTATTGATTATCGATTGGAGCCTGGTGATCAACTCATTTTCTTCATTAGTCATATGTAGTCAGAACCATTTTGATTAGGAGGTAATATCATAAATCAAGCATAGAAAGCATAGCATCTTGCGCAAAATGTTATAAAGTATTTCATGCTTTAATAGTAGTTAGGGACAATCAATGAATACATCACTGTTTATAATCATCTCTACAAGTGAGCTTGATCATACTATTACGATGCCCACAAGAATAACTTCGTAAAAACATGATCATGATAAATTTGGAAACACCAGTCAAAGAAATAATGAGTAAAGAACTAATTACAGTGAATGAGGATTCGCCTATGACGTCCGTTGCAGCTATTTTCAAAAAGCATAGATTGCATCACATTCCAGTAGTAAAATTTAACACCATAGTAGGTATGATCAGTAGTGCTGACTATATCAATTTCAAAGGATGCTATAATACTACTGAATCAAAATATCAGGTCTTTAGAAACCGTAGTACCATAGCGGCGGATATTATGACTAAAGGGCTGGCTAAGTTAGACGAAGATGATAGAATTGCAATTGCCGTGAAATTATTTAGTGAAAATATTTTTCATGCTATCCCTATAGAGAAAGACGGAAAATTAGTAGGTATTCTAACGACATATGACTTGATTGAGGTACTATCAAAATCAGTTCAAGCCTACGCCAGAGAAAAACAAAAAGCACTAAAAGCTATACGTTCCTAATCATAGTTCAATCTAAGCAATACGCATCTGATAACCAATTAGTGCATTATTTCTATTCTATGAGGAATATGACTAAGATCACTACGACAAGTAACCATGATCATTGTACATCACTCACATTATGATGTGATTTGTAATATAAATTATAAGTGTTATGATAGATAGTATAAAAAGAAAAGTCAGAGTTGTGTTCACCTTTTGGGACATCGCATTCCTCAAACTATACGGAGCTATACCAGCATTTTTTATTGGCGCTTACTATCCAAATTATTTTAAGGGCTACGGAGCTCCATTTATAGCCGTATTCTTCGCTCTATTTGTACGATACCTATATATCATAGTGCTCTATGATGAACCACAGATCAGTAATGCTCAAGATAGTATATGTCTATCGAACAATAGAACGAATTCATATTCGTCACTTAAAAATTAGCGAAGTATGAAAATTCATAATTGGAAAACAATAGGAGAGGTAAAAGACATTTTTCAGTTCATATTTCCTGGATTGAAACTCAAGTTCTATAGAAAGCTTTGTGGTCACTATGAAGGATTGATCGAGTGTTCTATAGCTGATCATACCAAGCCCCTGTACCAAATATCTAAGCGCTCAAAAGATAGTGTATTAGAATTTAATTTTCAGGATACAGTAAAGGACTTAGTAGAAAAATTCAAGGATGTTTTAGGATTGAATATTCAAATATTTTGGGCATCAAGTGATGTATGTATTGGAACGACAAAAATAGGAAATTGCACATTAAGTCAACTAAATGATAATTCATTATTAACTAATCAAAAATATCTATTAAATGAATATTAATATAGAAATAGGCAGTCCAAACTGCAACAAGAGGGCCCAAACCAAAATAAAACATTTTCTCATCGAAAAATTTGGAGAGTATAGTTTCATCTATCAGATAGAATTTAAATGCATTCATCAAAAATCTGGAGAAAACAAAGTTAGCTTATTAATCAGGACTAAGAAAGGTAGGTCAAATTATGCTCATTCAATTCACAAAGATATATACCAAGCTACCGTGGAAGCTACTAAGAAATTGAGAGTCCCTATCGAAAAGTATAAAGAGAAGCATTATCAAAAACCTCAAAATACAGGCGTGTAACTATTTATAATAAAACAGTATAAATCATGAAAATATTGATACCCACAGATTTCTCAAGCCATTCAGAATATGCAATAGGTATGGCTAAAAGCATTGCGCAACATACTGATGTTCAAATATCGTTATTCCATTCAATTGAAAACATGGAGGTCTTCAGTGATAAAAATGTAGATGAAAACCAGATCGATATCTTACAAAATGCCTTGGATAGCTGGGCAAATGAGAAAATCAATGCAGTGAAACAGAGTTTCACAGGTGATAATATCAAATGTGAGGCAATCATCAGAGAAGGTAAATTCATTGATAGTGTTGCTGCAGAAATCACATCAAATGGTTATGATCTAATGATCATAGGCTTTCAGGGAGAATCAGAGAACCAGAGAACCTTTTTGGGTTCTAACACACAAAAGGTGCTGAGAGAATTTGACATCGACATCTTAGTCATGAATGCACCTTTTGAAAATTTCAATTTTCAAGAAGCAGTATTTATATCGGGATTAGGAGTGAATGATCATAACGCATTTTTAAAATTTTTGAGATTTATAGATGTATTTGATATTAAAGAAATCCACGTGATCACCATAGATACTGCGAGCTACTTTTCACAACCCACCTTAGTGATGGTTGAAGCATTAAAGGATTTCAAAACATTAGCGAGTGAAAAGAATATTTTCACCCACTTCTACAAGGATTATTCTATAGAATCAGGGGTCAGGCATTTTCAAGAAGAGTTTAATATAGATATCATAGGTATATCTAATGTTAAGAGACATCCAATTAAGAGATTTCTATTTGGCAGTACAGTAGAACTCATTGCTAATAGAACATCAGTTCCATTATTAAGCATCAATACAAAATCAAAATCATGATGACTAAAATCCTAATCGCGGTAGACTTCTCTGATAGCTGTTCTAATGCAGTGAATTATATAGCAGAATTAGTCAAAGATAAAAATATAAAAGTGAGCCTGATTCATATCTATAGTCTATCGATACAGGAATACTCCTCCTATGCCCCACTGGTCAGCCACAGCGTCATAGAAGAAAGAAAAGTGAAGATGGCAGCCATGTTGAAAGATTTGCTGCATATCATACCTGAGGAAAACAGACACCAGGTCTATTCATCTTATGGTGTCTATCCATCCAATGATATTATTGAGGCAGCCATAAAAGGCGACTATCACTTAGTCGTCACTGCTATGAGACAGAAGTACAGTATCATCGACAGATTGATAGGTACAGTGACAGCTGCTGTATTCTCTCACTCTCCGATTCCTGTATTAGCCATCCCCAATGGGATGAAATATGATGGAATCAAAAATATACTACACCCGACCAGTGCTGCCTATACAGAGACATTCCTTACAAATCAAAATGAAAGATTGAGCTGGCTGACTGAATTCTCTCACATAGTTGACACAGATAATATACATATCAGTTATATAGATAATGGAGAGAGACTGGATATAGAATCTGTATCGGAAGAATATAAGCTGACCTATTTCTCTGAAAGAGCTGATTCTATCCAGGAAGGTATATTCAATGTGATTTCAAATATGAAAATAGATCTCATCGCGATCCAAAAAGAGGATCGTAAATTCTGGGAAGGCTTGTATCACAGTAGCTTAACAAGGAAGATACTATTCAAATCTCGAACGCCCATTCTGATATTTTAATCAAATCGCAAACTTAATCAAAAAAGCATATCATGAAAAAACAATATTTTTTGCTATCAGCTCTCTCCCTCAGCAGCTTACTTTATATATCCTGTTTTCCGGATGTACTATTCGTTCAAGCTCTACCTCCAGATATCGAGGCGCTCACGGTGGTGCCTATAGAATATCAGGGCCAATATCTATGTGAAAGTGACAGCTCCATCATGCATGTAGAATCTAACCTTGTGTTCGTAGAATCATATAACCAGTTCATCACGACTATAGACGAAGTCCAAGAAACACAAGAATGTTCCATACTTGCAGGAGGCTTATTCCTTCCAGGTCGGCAACAGTGTATCCCCATAGAAATCATTAATGGAGACACAATCATAGGATCTATTTATGACATTGATACACTATTTTCATTTAAAGAAGATGAAATCTTGAAAAGCCACAAAGGAAGGTTATTTCTCAATTATAGAAATGACGCATCTCATTGGTCGACCTTCGTCATAACACCTCAAGTAGATGGAACTCTCTTATGGACCCTCATTGACGTCCCAGACGACTCAGATAAGATAGAAGAAATCACTAATGACTACACACCCTATGTAAAATCTAATAGACGGATCAAGTATATTCTGAATCCTACACTGAAAGAATTCGAATCCATCCTAAATAAGGATTACACAGACTTTTGTGATATCTTAGTTCCTATCCAAATCATCAGAACACAATGAAAAGCATTCAAAATATTATGAGTGAATATGCGATTAGCATCAATAGCAATACACCTTTCAGCGATGCTTGTCGAATGTTCAAAGAGATGTCTATCCACCATCTACCAGTGACTGATGAGCAAAAGTGCTTGATTGGGATATTCAGCACTACTGATGCTATATATGCCAT
Source organism: uncultured Saprospiraceae bacterium (assembly GCA_937929945.1). Classification (GTDB taxonomy): domain Bacteria; phylum Bacteroidota; class Bacteroidia; order Chitinophagales; family Saprospiraceae; genus CALFUK01. The sequence goes on along the minus strand of CALFUK010000050.1, from coordinate 11,337 downwards.
CAATGGTCTATCTCATCGAACAAATATTACATCAGTCAAGGATCTGGATAATCTTTTGCCCATAGAAGAGTGTATGTCGTATAGTAATCTAATGACAGCCAATATCAATGATTCAATCGAGGATGTGACTACACTCATGAACGATAATCACATTAATTGTATCCCAGTTCTAAAAAGAGGGAAGTTGGCTGGTATCATCACCTCCACTGATATTATGAAATACTTGATTGATAGTATATGACTTCGCTTAGCTTCATTCACTTAGATCTAAAATATAAACTGAGCTAATCCTGATTATTGCAAATCATTAGCACTTCATCATCATCTATGCTGACTTATTTAGTATCAGTCTATCCCTTAAGACAACAATATGGATCTAAGCCCATTACTGGAATAAAAATTCTCTCATCGCCTCAAACATCACAACACAAAAACAAATATTAAAAATCATAATCAATGATTAAACTGAGTCCAACATATCCGTCAAAAAGGAATCATAAAGCCTATGATGTGCCAAAGCATCCATACATCATAATAAAGAAACTGCAGGCCATCACTTGATCATCTTGAATGTTACATCATTTAGATTCAATAAAACTCAGAAATGTGATGAATTAGACTTAATGCCTACTATAGATTGCAATGATCATATGGTCTGCAGCATAACTTTGGCAATGGTTACCATGCCAATGAAAAAAATGAGGAGTAAAGAGAACAACTTAAATCTTGTCTGGGTTACATGAACCAATAACTGCTTGCCGATGTAGGTGCCTAAAATACCCACCAGTATGAGGAATGGGATATAAATTAAGATGTGTGAATTGATATATCCATTGAAAAAATAGACCACTGTGCGTGTGCTATCAATAAAAAAATCAATGGCAGCTGATGTGGCTATGAAAACACTTTTCTCCAAATTAAAGGCGGCCATGGTTATGCCTCTGATGGCACCACCTGTACCTAATAGCCCCGCTGCAAAACCAGAAAGTGACCCGCCTACAACAGAAGGAATTCTTTCCGGATTAATCACTAAATTTTTCTTGATGATAAAGACGAGACTGAGTACAACCAAAAAAATACCAAGAGAGACTTCGAGAAATGTGGAATTAGCATATTTAGACAGGACGCCACCTATGATGACAAAAATCACTGAAGGTGCGCCGATATACAATAATAATTGCTTGTCTAAGCCTTTTCTAAAGAGAGCGATTTTACTTAGATTACTGGCTACATGGAATAAAGCTGTTAGACCTAATACAGATTGAAAATCAAAGTAGAAATTAGCTATTGGTACAAAAAATACTGACGAACCAAAGCCACCCAAAGTGCCCATGACTTCTGCAATTAGTGCTAATAGAATAAAGAGATATTCTATAGATTTGAAAATAGACATTGGCATAATAAGCATGATTTAAGTCATGAGTAAATTTGAAATTCTTATGGTACTAAAAACTAAAAAATGACTATATGATATCAGGTACGAATCGATAGCTAAATATCAGCTGTTCTAAGTTGCTCCTGAGATCGTCACAAGGGCTTATCATTTCGGTTCTATTACCTGACTGCATAGAGTCGAGAAATAAATCTGTACAATCAGCTACTTTTCCCATGTACTCATGATGTGATTGGATATCAATAGCAGGATAATATAGTTCAATCCGGGAGATCGTATAACATTGATACTTATCCCAAGAGCTAATGAATACCTCTACTAAATCCATAAATTCAAACCAGTATTTCAGATCCATCATCTGATCATTGACCACATGTGCTATTTCTAAATTAGACTCGTATGCTTGAATGAGCTGCGCAAGCGGATTATCTATCTCATCGTAACATTGTCTCAGACTAAATGATTCATGCAATAAGTCAAGACATAACTCTCCTATAAGGCAATTGTCTATTTGGCTTAATTCATTATGTATCACCTCAGTCAATGCCACAATATTCCTTATCGGTGCACTGGCACATTGGCAATCATGATCAGCGTATAGCTGTAAAAGTCGAGCCTGGTTCTTCAGCTCTACGTATTTAAGACTTGTCATCCGCTGGTCGATAGCATTGGTATGAGATTCCCATAGACTAATCACTGATCCTTCAAATGCTCCTAGATTCAACTCTTTCTTGCAGCTATAAGAAATCGCTATCGATGAGATAAAGAGGCAGAATAAAATGTTCATAACTTTCATGATTATTGCTTTTAATGTACAAGCAAGTTACAACGGAAGCAAGATGATATACATGAGCAAGGACAGGAGGATATATGATCTTGATCATCTAATTCAAGACGCCCGGAAGCTGACTAAACCTCGGTATAATCTAACTCATTAGCAGAGAGAGAAGTTAAGATGTTACCATTATCCATGCCTTTCTGAAAAGCGATAATGTTATCAGCAGTAGAGGATGCAATATTGCTCAATGCGATATCTGTCAGATATGCTTGATGCCCTGAGATAAGCACCTTAGGATGTTTTCTCAATCGATTGAAGATGTAATCATCTATCACATCACCTGAGTGATTTTTAAAAAAGATGGGTTCTTCAAACTCGTACACATCTAATCCGACCGCACCAATATGATCAGACTCCAAACAGTCGATTAAGTCAAGCGTATTGATCAAGCCACCACGACTGGTATTGATCAGCAGGGCATGATTCTTCATTAATTCTAATCTACTCGCTTGTATAAAGTACTTGGTCTCCTCATTCAGCGGAATGTGCAAAGATATAATATCTGACTGCTGCAAGATATAATCCAAATCCACATATTCATACACTAATTCTCCTTTGTCGGATTCATCAATATCATAAGCAAGTACTCTGGCACCAAACCCATTAAGAATTTTAATGGTCGCTTTCCCTATTTTACCCGTACCAATGATACCTATGGTCTTATGACTAAGAGTCGACCCTACTAGGCCACTAAGCTCGTAATTCCCACACGAGTATCTCTCTTGGGACTGAGGGAATTTTCGAGCTAAGCTAAGCATCAACAAGACAGCATACTCTGCTATAGATTCGGGAGAATAAGCTGGAACATGTGCTACACGAATGCCTAGCGCCTCTGCCGTGTCTAAATCAATATGATTGTACCCTGTTGAGCGGGTGGTAATAAATCGAACTCCACAATCATATACACTATGTAACATGTCTTGACTTAAGTCATCTTGACTATGGACCGCTATGATTCGACTTCCTCTGCACTCATGGACTGTATCAGCATTAAGTGGCTCAGCGACGAATTTCATAGAAAAGCCATGAATGGCTAGGTGTCGTAAGTAGGGTACTTCAAAATCTTTGCAGTGAAAAAAAGTAATGTCCATGATAATATCTTTTTTTTCTGTGATGTAAATATTCGGCTTAGAAATAACTATTATTGAAGTGTCTTAATAACATCGAATGTCGTTACTATGCCGATACACTTGTTCTCCTCTGTGATGATGATAGAATGAACTTGATTTTGAAGGAAGATATCGACAGCCTGTGAGATGTCAGCTCCTGAATCTAATGATATGATGGGTGATGTCATGATCTCACTAGCAAGCAAGCTTCTCCATAATAGCTGATTACTACGCTCGGCTCTCTCCTTACAAATCTTAGTCATTTGATCTTGGATTATGTAGTAATCTGACTTACTGATCACGCCTAGACACACATCATTTTCATCAAGAACAGGCAGGTGATGGAATGTATTGTTTTCGAATAACTCACTTACTTTTGTTACAACGGTATCTGGGTGAGCAGAAACCAATTGAGTTGTCATGATTTCATTGACTTTCATGTGCTGAAATTTTATATCTATTGAATAATTATTTTTGAAGCGCCTCTATCATACTTATGAGAACAGATGAACTGAATCACGGCTTTCACTTAAAAATCGATAGAGGCTCTATTCCCTATTTTAATCTACAGCTATGCTCTGGGTCATAGATTCAGTATCCGGATTCTTCGGTATCTGGATCAGAAGAATTCCATTGTCATAACTGGCACTAATCTCCTTTTCATTAGTGTGTTCTGGAAGAGTAAAAGATCGCTTAAAAGAACTATAGCTATACTCCTTTCTAGCGTAGTCATCTTCTGACTCCTCGCTGGTACTTTCCTCTTCAGAACTGATCGTCAGTACACGATTGAGTATCTCAATTTTGAAGTCATCTTTATTTTTACCTGGAGCAGCTAACTCCATTTCAAAGCTGTCCTCCTTATCTTTCACATTGACTGCTGGCAGATGTGCCAAAGGGGCGTTATAAAGACCTTCCGCTGAATTGAAGAGGTTATCAAAAATTGACTGTGTTATCGGCTTTAGAGAGTCTTCAGACCATTTTACTAAATTCATGATTTTAAAAGATTTAGGTTAATAATTATATTTCAAAGCTATCCTGAACTGTCCGTGACAGAAATGATCGATGTCACACTCGATCATGATACTCGTCAAGTCAGTAGGAACTCGAACCGCTCTGGAATGTAAGTATCTAATATTGATCTAATCGGGAATTACTAAAAAGGGTAATTCGATAATGAATAATTCATCTTTCGTGATACTGTGGTGAAACATCTGCTGGAACCAACTCCTCTGTTGGTGAATCATACAGACTAGATCGGCATGGACCTGACTGCAGTAGTGATTGATAGAAGCATTGATGCTGCCCTTCTTCTCAATAGTTTCAAAGTCATATTCTAAATCTTTTAAGTATTCGGAAATTCTGGGATCTACAGTGACTGCATGAGTGTTAGGTTCTATTACTTGAACAAAGGATATATGGCTATTGAACGGGCTGAAAAGCTCATACATGAAATTGAGTCTTTCGATATTCTTAACCTCGGTCTTCCCCAAAGATATTACCACTCGCTCCAGTGATTTGAATGTTACTTCAGGAGGGATAACTAATACAGGGACCTCACTGTGTGCCATGAGATACTGGCTGAAACTCCCCACCGTCATATCTTTTAGGCTTGTCAATCCGGTAGATCCTGTCACTATAAGGTCATACTTATGTTTGCTGGCTAAGATGCTCAATTTTGTCTTAGGATGTCCTATTTGAACTTCAGCTTTGACCCTAAGCTTATCTGTCGACGGATACCGCTTCAGAATCACCTGAATATCATTATCAGCCCTTTCTCTCAGAATGTCCGTAACTGATAGGAGAATGTCCGACCGTCTTTGATTAGAAATACAATGTATGATTGATAATTCAGCGTCACCAATTTTGGATAACATGCGATAAGTCCAATCTATGGCATTAACTGAGGCTTTAGAAAAATCGGTTGCGCAAAGTACTTTCATAATTAATTGATGTTTAAAAAAAGTAAAGGAATATTTGATTTGATGATCAGATCTCTGGAGATACTTTCTAGAAATACCCTGGTTATAAGATTGCTTTTCCCAGGGGCTACGATGACAAGATCCATACCTTCATTGTACGCCTTAGCAAGCAGCGTTTGGCTGATATCTCGATCCTTAATCACTTCCACCTCGAAAGCAAAATCAGGATCATTATCTTCGAATAGAGTTTTGACTAATTGTTTTTGTTCGGCTTTGAAGTCATCTCCTACTCGATCCTGGATGTGTAAGAACTTTATATATGACTGACTATGGTCTTTTTGCCAATTCACAATCGCTTCTATAAATCTATCATCTCCAAGATGGTAATCTGCTCCCATCAATACTTTTCTAAATCCATGATACTTGGCGTACCTGGGTATCAAGTAGATAGGTATTTGAGCGCGCTTCACAACACCCAGTGATACAGTACCAATCCATTTATCAAATGGGCTGTATTTATCACGTGTCGCCATGACAATGGCATCATATAGGTGCTTTTTCTGGCGCTTTATGATTTGTGGAACGATCTTGCCATATGTAATGATAATATTCATAGACTCCGGGAATACTTCTATTCCATTTTCTCTTATGATAAATTGTTTGAGAGTTTCTTTCCAAAATACTTCATGGGTGACCCCTGGAGCTAGTGCAATTGGTTCAGAGGTATTGAATAATCCTGTTCTGACATGCAGTATGTCATATGTAGCTCCAGGGAATAATCTCATTGCATAGGAAATCACGTTCTTTGAAGCGTCACTAAAGTCAAGCGGTATAAGAATTTTTTTCATAATGAATTTAGTTAACCACCAATAGTGGTATGCGTGATGAAATTGTCATTCTTTTAGTGAAGCTTCGGTGAAACAACTTTCCAAATAGTCCTCTTTTTTTCCTATTCATAGATAGTAGGTCCAAGCCTACTGCCTCACTATATATATTTATGCCATCCACCATGTTCATGGAATCAATTTCTTTATAGGTAATTAGTTCGCTGTGATAATACTTGCTAAATAGCTTAACCAATGCTGAACTGTCTAGCTCATCATTGGCTTGCTTGATATGTATCAGGTGAAGCTCTGCATTGTACAGATGGGCCCAGTCTGCCATCTGCTTCACAAGACTCGGATCTATACGGTCATCTGACACACAGAATCCGATCTTCTCGATTTCTTTGTACATATAATCCTGAGGAATAATAAAAACTGGGCTATTCGCATTGGTGGCCACGCTTGTGGAAACTGATCCAAAAATATTCTTCATCAGGGGATTATCATCAGAACTACCCATGACAACATAGCCGTGATCGACATTCCTGGAAAATTTGTTTATGATATCTGCCGCCATACCAATCTCAAAGTGATAGTTGATTAGTGGATCATCATCAATAGCAATCCAAGTGTCATTAATACCGTTCGCATACTTTTCTAATTGATCTTCTCTCGATTTCATAATCTCGTGATCCAGTAATGCGCTATCTATTTCTATTGGCGATGGATGGTAGGCGTGCACTAGGTGGATGACTGCTTGCTTCTTCTTTGCAATGTGCAGAGCATAGTTTAGTGCGTTATCTGATGTTTTAGTAAAGTTTGTTGGTACTATTATTCTATTCATTTGTCCATAATTTGATTCTTCTAAAATTGAAAACTGCATCCCCTTGATAAATGTGCTTATCTCACTCTTACCCCTTTCTGAGATACTATCACTAAGCTGATATGCTGGAATACTCATGATCCCTTCTTCAATTAATTCATTTAGATCATATACCTCATTGATATTTAATGGGATATGTGCTTTACTTGCAGTTTTGATGGCTATCGTTTTCATTAGATTAAAAAGAGAGCTCTGTTTGCCATAAAGTGTGATATTCATTACTTTAATATTTATGTCAAATGTCTACTCTTATGAATGGTAAGTCGATGATAAAGGTCAGTACCATAGATGATATTGGTTAGTTCTTATGCCAGCCATACAAGAATCCCTACACTATCGACTATGTCTACTTCATATTCAGTGCTGAGTTGTTAAATTCTCAATGTATATAGAGGAATAGGTAGACATTTTCGAATCAAAAATGAGCTACAGCTCTTGCTTCATGTGCGCGTGATAGTTCGAGGATAGGCCACATGAGTGGATTGGCTTTTGGCTGGTATATGCGAGCTGGAGAAGTGTAAGCTGACTGGATTCGATTCAGTTAACCAAAACGACAGTTTTTCTTTACTCCTCAATCAAAGTATCTAAAAGTTAAAATTTCAAATTTTTTGGTTAAAAAAACTGGTTAACTAAATCAAAGCGAAATTTTGTTATTCTTAACCAGAATCCTTTACTTCATAGTCAGATCCCAATCAGAGACATTCTTACAATCTTAAATGATCAAACTATGAAAATCGGATATGAGAATGAATGGTGATCAGTCAGCTGATCATTCAAGCAAGTAAATCTTGCTTGGAAATGAATGAACCGATTCCTCAGAAGCGGCTAATAAAAGCTACATATTCTGCAAGCCCACCCAAGTCAGGAGACTTGGTTCCTTCTTTATCATAAGTGGATTGACCACTTCTGATTCTTGGCAAGCCAAGACCATTCAGTCCTCTCAGGTGCAACCAAAGAACGACCAGAGCTAAAAATGCTCTTGTCTCAGATCCGGGATGGTGATCAGCTCGTGATTGACAAACTTAGTCGTCTGGGAAGATCTCTGAAGGATCTGATACAAATCGTTTCTGATCTGGAAGATCGAGGTGTGACTTTTATCTCACTCAAGGATGCGATTGATACTTCTTCTGCTTCTGGCTACAACCCATTCTTAACACGGAGGTTAAGATTCCCTCATTGAATGCACATTTAGTGCATTCACTACTTCGTAGTTTATTCGGTCTTACATATTTGCATCGCTGGCAGAGTTTGAGCGGGATCTGATCTCAGAGCGGACGAAGGCTGGTCTGGCCAGTGCTAAGGCGCGTGGGCGGCAAGGTGGTAGACCGAAGGGGCTATCGATGGAGGCACAGAAGACGGCTATGGCTGCTGAGACTTTGTATAAAGGTGGTGACCATAGTGTGCGTGAAATCTGTGGTCAATTGGGGATTAGTAAGCCTACGCTATATAATTATTTGAGGTGGCGGGAAATTAAATAAGTCGATAACGCTGGATGGTTAAATCTTAGCATATCTATGACATATTACCATAAGCCCAATTATCAGAATCTACATTCAATATCATCTTTTGTTTTGCCTCTTCCATTAATATCAAATCAAACTGGTTCCTTCTTCTCATCAATTAAATCACTTATAATATTAATCCACTCATTCCAAATCGCTTTATCCGCGGGATGCCCATCTTCTAACAATTGCATTGATCCCAACAGTGCACCAATATCAGATGATTTAGTTTGATTATAGTACTTTTCTAAGTAGGTAAACATTGCTTGATATGCCATTTTAGCATCTATATTTTCCATAATTTTATATTATACCAATAATCGATGTCATCATAAACGGTATATCTATTAATTAAGCGTATTTCTCAGAGGTTTGTAACCTCTGAGATCGGGTGATTTCTGCTAATTTAACCATTCAATGATAGGGTCGGTTATTGAAAGTACATCTATGCAATCTTGATAGGTATAAAAAGCAAAATGAATGATATCCCAGTTAGAATATGCATTTAAAGAATTTTCATTAAATGAGTCAACTAACTCAGAATCATCTATTTTATAAAATATGTTTCCAGATATCTCTTTAGATAACCCCTCCCATATTTTTAGCTTATAGCTCTCATTTATATTTTGATACATTAATGGATTTTCAAATGCTATCTTTAGCATTTTTGAATCTACTTCGTTTCCTTTCATTAAAATTCTAAATCCTTCATAGTCATCATGGATGACTTCAACATTCAAAGGAATATCAAATTCTATTGGATTCCACTTTCTAAATTTATTCATTTTAATTTTTTATTGATTATATCTTATTTCTGTACCTCTTCCGTTTTTAGGATTTCTTATCTCTAAAGTAGGCCTACCATCTGAACTACCAGGCCTAACAGTTATTTGATCTCCATTATCCAAAATTTCTGTTTTACCTTTTCCAAATTTAGTTTCAATTTCCTTAATATTATCTGCATTTAATGCATCAAATTCTGATATTGCAGTATCAAATCCACCATCTTTTTCAAACTGCTTAGTTTTGCCTTTAGTTCTTCGACCTGGATTAGCATTAGATAGGATATCATCTACCGATTTGATTACTTTATCATTGCCCGATTTGAATAACTTAGAAATCGCTTTCCCAACTCCTTTTAAAAGGTCCCCTGCTCCTGGAATGAAGCCAATTGCAGCTAGGGCCATACCCCCCGAGTCTCCACTTGCATAAGCAACTCCCAAATCTTTAGCATCAATTGCTGGGCCTGCTGGAGTTAAACCTGCGCCAACTTCAGCTAATATTGGACTTGCAATTTGTGAGGCTCTTGTTGCACCTCTTCGTAATTCTGCTTTTTCTTGAGAAGACATCCCATTATCTAAGTTGATATCATGCATGGGTACAAACTGAAGGCCGTGTAGATCTATACCAGTAATTGGTCGATTCTCCGCATAATTAAAAGTAGAAACATGCGGAAACTGATCAGAGATAGGATCAACCCCAGTAAACCGCGCAATTCTGGAATCAAACATTCTAAATCCATACAATTGTAATCCCTTACCAACTCCTCTCTGCTCCTCCTTATCATTATAAGTATAAGCGAACTGTGTCTGCTGATCTGTATGTCTGAGTCCAAAGGGATAATAATCATTGCGTTCAACGACTTGAGCTAAGTTATCGAAAACTACCCGAGTATTATTCAAATGATCAGCAGCCCACCCTTGAAACGGAGGTCAAGGTTCTTTCCTTATGAAGATGCTAAATGCATCTTCATTTCCGATGCTCGGAATCAGTCAGTCATCAAAAGAGAAATTCTCCCCCAGATGGCACTGGCGAAATCAAATACTCTGCGCCTGCCTCCACCTCAAAGGGATACTCCATCGCGCCACATGTCTCAAAGTATAGCTCTACATCATTACCCGTCTGTTCAATCTCTTCGGTATTGATATTCTGCCAGTACCTGGTGTCGTCGTGATCGGTTATCCATAGCTCATTTCTTTTATCTCAATCAACGCTACTTCATTATCACTATTAACTTTAAATAAATATACTTTCGATGTACCAAATGGAGGAATAGTATCATAAGATTTAATTTCCTTTGAATCATGAAAAACTTCAGCGAAGAAATATGAATTTTTAATGCCAGAAAAGAACGTTATTATATTACCATCATGATGGAATTTGAATGATTTTGGATTTATCAACTTTCCATCAAGTTTTGAGGCATCAATATCAATGAAGTCTTCATCTGTAAATCCATCTTCATCTTCTAAAGAGTCGATAAAGAAAAATGCATAATTGCTAAAGTTTACCAGCTCTTCTGATACTTTTACATTACTCGATTCTTTATCAATAATCATAGATTGTGCTTCTTTATAAACACTTACATTTTGACTATTGTATAATGGATTCTTTGCACAAGAAAGTAAAGTAATCGAAAGAATAATTGTATTTATTGTATAACTCATATTTAGAATGATATTGCTTTGTATTTGGTCTTTGCTTTTCCTTTTCTATTTACTGCTTTATATGAAAATTTGACTGAGTGTTGTCCAGAATTAGTAGGCCGTGCAAGGTAATGCATCCGCTGACCATCAGGATCATCCAAGGTAGTAGGAACCTGCCACCACCTCAAAGGGATACTCCATCTCGCCACAAGTCTCATCCCGATTGATATTGGAATAGCTCTACATCATGACCTGTTTGCTCGATCTCTTAGGTATTGATATTTTCCAATTATTTGGTGTCGTCGTGATCGGTCTGTCAGTCATCAAAAGAAATGCTCTTAATCAGTACAAATTATAGGATCAAACCTCTATGTGTCTAAAGATATCGATTCATCACAGAAACTAAAAAGTATATATCCTACTACTACATGAACAAAATGAAC
>CALFUK010000049.1 GCA_937929945.1 uncultured Saprospiraceae bacterium | reverse complement strand
TTACCATCATGAGCTATTAGAGCGATTGTTTTCATATGTTTATATTTCAGGTCGAAATGCCTGTCAGCAAATAGCTAAGTATAATCATCCCCTTGGGTGTCTTAACTATCTACGTCATAGACGTTTCATATGTTTAAATTTAAGAACTGAATGCATGTCAGCAAATAACAAAGCGCTTCATGAGTCGTACATTCATCTCTGAAGATAGGCTTTTTTAAAAGTCTATATCTTCGCGTCCTAAAATAATTATTTATGGTACATACCATCTTAGCTGATCTTCATAACGAGACTCATGCAGACGACTTTTTGAAAGTGCTGTGTTCTTATGCTGAAGATCCTATGGGTGGAGGCGGGCCTTTATCGGCGTATACGATCAGTCATCTGGTACCTGAGCTTAAGTTACTCAGTAATCACGTGCTGATCTTGTGCTATGTCGATGAGCAGATTGCTGGTCTATGCAATTGCTTTATTGGATTCTCTTCCTTCAAAGCCAAGCCACTGCTGAATATCCATGACTTTGCAGTCCTCCCTGCATTCAGAGGCAAAGGACTGTCTAAGCATATGCTAGATAAGGCCGAGGCTGTCGCCCACGAAAAGGGCTGCTGCAAACTGACCTTAGAGGTATTAGAACATAATACGAAAGCGAAAAGAGTGTACACCTCATTCGGCTTCTCGGGCTACGAGCTTAACCCCGAGGTGGGAAAAGCTGTCTTCTGGGAGAAGCCGCTCTGACTGAGCTGAATTAATTCTCTGGGTAGACGATGGCAGGATTATATTCGGGAAGGTATATCTTAAGGCTACCCGCATCGTAGTATGCCATATCAATGAATGACCAAGTCACTCCATCATCTGATGAAATAGCCAGCCAAGTATTGACCGAATCAAACTCAGCGTCACCCTGAGCTAACTTAGTCGTGGCTGGTAAGATACAGTGGAGCTCATTACCCGCTTTCACCAGTGGACCTGGGTCACCGTGCGTGATGCTCACGACATTGACATTCATGGATTTATAGGTGTTCAGTTGCTGCTGGACAGCCTGCTTAGCCAACTCTTCACCCCCACCCATCTCGATGATATTCGGATGCATGTAGTTTAAGTACTCATCTATATCGAGAGCCAGCTGTGCATCGGCTGATTTTTTGGCGTAGCTGAGGATCGCATCACTGTACTTATTTTGGGCCTGGAGTCCTATAGCAAGACAGAAAGTGATGATGGTACTGAAGATGATGGTTTTCATAGTTGATATTTATAAGGTAATGTGGGATGTGATGATAAAGATGAACTTATAATAAAAAGAAAGAGGACTTGAGAAAACATCTTCAAGCCCTCCTTGATCTGATTCGTCAATTGTACTGACTGAACTTATATTTTGGCCTTCACCATAGTGGTGACATCCGCTGTCTCATCAGCATAGAGGATGACACCCAGACTCGCGTCAAAGATGTAATCGAATCCATTTTCAGCAGCCACTTCATTGATTGCGTTTTGGATCTTGTCTCTGATTGGCTTCAGTAAGGTCTCACTTTTATCAAAAATCTTCTTCTGGCTATCTTGCTCAAACTGAGCGATCTCCATTTCTTCTGATTTTAGCTGTTGAGCCTCAGCTTCCAGCTGCTTGGGGGATAATTCTCCGCCTTGTCTCTTTTGCTCCAGACCTTGGTACTTCGTCTGTAGTGACTTAACCATTTCCTGCCCCTTCTTCTGAAGCTGAGTCTTATAGGTCTCTATATTAGCATTAGCTTCTTTGACTTCCGTCATTTCTTGGATGAGCGCCTGCGAATCGACGTAGCCAAATTTTTGGGCGTGTATGGATAGGCTGGCCCCGACGATTAGTAATAATGTGAAAAGTGTCGTAATTGATTTATTCATGATTTAGCTTTATTTCAAATGAGGTAATATTTCTTATTTATGAGTAGTGTCGAATATCGACTTATCTGATACCCAGACGTCGCTTAATTGTCTCAGTCTTATCAAAGTCTTCGCTGGTGAATAACAGTCCTGTAGAGCTGCTTTTATCCAGCATGATGTCGATGCCCTTTTCGCTGGCGAAAGATTCTATCTCGTTAAAGACTTTTTCTTGGATCGGAGACACGAGCTCTTGTCTACGGAGGAATAACTCTCCCTCTGGGCCAAACTTAGCCCGCTGTAGCTCTCTCACTTGCTTCTCCTTCTGCACGATCTCCTCTTCGCGTCTGACTTTTAGATCCTCGCTGAGCAAGACTTGCTCTGCTTGGTATTTGTTATACATGCTTTTGATCTTATCGTACTCTTTGGCGATGTCCTGGTTCCACTCTGCTGCCAGTTTGTCCAGCTTATCCTGTGCCAGTAGATATTCATCTAGATTGTCTAAGATATTGGTCACGTCTACGACAGCGATTTTTTGTGCATTGGCTGCCACTCCCGCAAAGAGGACCACGACAAGCGAATAGATTAAATTTCTAAGCATTATATTGTGATTTTAGTTGAAATAATAGTGGTCAAAATTACTATTTTATTGATAAACACTGATTTATAACAGATAGAGTCTCTAAGGGCGAAGGCGATCAGGACTCCATCTTGGTATAAACCTCTGTAAAGGAAACATTTATATCAACGGTTACATCTCAAAGTGCAATCCATTTAACGATAGTTTAACGGCAAAAATGGATTGTTAACAGGCTGTTTAGGATGTACAGAAGCATATTATATAAATAACGACTGTGGAAAAGACCGATGTATTAGTCATAGGCGCTGGTGTAGCTGGTATGTCCTTTGCCATCCGCATGGCAGAGCTCAATCCTGATGCAAAGATCAGCGTGCTGACGAAGACCAATACCCAAGAATCCAACACCAGCTGGGCCCAGGGAGGCATCGCTGCTGTGTGGGATTTTGATACGGACAACTTCGAAAAACACATCGCTGACACCCTCGATGCTGGTGATGGTATCTGTGATGAGAAAGTCGTCAGAATCGTCGTGGAAGAAGGCCGCCAACGAGTCAAGGACATCATCGACATGGGAGCTCGCTTTGACAAGGAGGGTGATGGTGACTATAACCTGGGTAAAGAAGGGGGACACTCAGAAAACCGCATACTGCACTATAAGGACATCACCGGCTGGGAGATACAGCGCACCCTCAATGAGAAAGTCAAAGAATACCCCAACATCACGGTACATGAGCACTTTTTTGCCATAGATATCCTCACACAGCATCACCTGGGCAGAGTGCTCACTCGACTGTCTCCCGATATAGAGTGCTACGGCGCCTACGTCCTGAATAAGCAGACCAATCACATCGAGACCATACTCGCCAAAGCAACCGTCATGTGTACAGGTGGCACGGGACAGATCTATCGCAATACCACCAATCCTGTCATCGCCACGGGTGATGGCATCGCCATGTTCTACCGCGCCAAAGGACGCATCGCCAACATGGAGTTTGTGCAGTTTCACCCCACGGCACTCTATGGCTCTGGAGGCGATCAGCCTGACTTCCTCATCTCTGAAGCGGTCAGAGGCTTTGGAGCTGTACTGAAGCGGCCAGACGGCACAGAATTCATGGATCAATACGATCCGCGCAAGTCCCTGGCACCCAGAGACATCGTCGCCAGGGCTATTGATAATGAGATGAAAATCAGCGGGGCCGAGTATATGTGCTTAGACTGCAGACATCTAGACCAAAAGCAATTCTTAGAGCACTTCCCCAATATCTATCAGCACTGCAAGAATGTGGGCATAGATGCCTTCGTGGATATGATCCCCGTGGTGCCCGCCTGCCACTACATGTGTGGCGGTATCCTGATCGATGAGCACGGGAGGAGCACCATCAAAAATCTATACGCAGCAGGAGAATGCACCTGCAGCGGACTCCATGGAGCTAACCGTCTGGCGTCTAATTCGCTTCTGGAAGGTCTGGTGTATGGATACCGAGTCGCGGAAGACCTGAACCAACAGATCTCAACCTTAACCCACCAAGAAGACATCCCAGACTGGGATGCAGATGGTACCCTGGAGCCGAAAGAAATGGTCTTGATCACCAGAAGCTGGGCAGAGCTGAAAGAACTCATGAGTTACTACGTGGGTATCGTGAGGACCAATACCAGGCTGAAGCGCGCAGAAGACAGGCTGCACCTGCTGTATGCCGAGACGGAAGCACTCTACGGCACGACGATCATCTCACCGCAGCTGTGCGAACTGCGTAACCTCATCACCATCGCCTACCTGGTGACTAAGGGAGCGCAGATGCGACACGAGAGTCGAGGCCTCCACTATAACACTGACTACCCCGATGAATACTCATATGTAGAGACCACACTACTGTAGATGAAGATCGCTGTGAATGCCAGGCTACTGCTGGCAAATCGGATGGAGGGCATCGCCACTTATGCAGCTGAGACCTGTCAGCGCATGGTCGCTGCACATCCAGAAGATGAGTTTTTCTTTTTCTTTGATCGAGCCTTTGATCCGGCCTTCATCTATGGCTCTAATGTACAGGGCTTCGTCCTGCATCCTCAAGCGAGGCATCCTGTGCTGTGGCACTACTGGTTTGAGTATGCACTGAGTAGAGCACTTAAGAAGCATGATATTCATGTGCTCTATAGTCCAGAACCATATTTGGCTCTCAGCTCTGACGTGCCGTGCGTCATGGTGACGCATGACTTAGCTTACCAGCTCTATCCAGAGCATTTTAAAAAGTCTCATCTGCGCTATTTTAAAAAATACGTCCCCCAATATCATGATCATGCCAAGCATATCATCAGCGTATCAGAAGCCACTAAGGCTGATCTAATCAGACACCTGACTGTGCCCGCGGAAAAAATTACCGTAGCCTATAATGCAGTCAGATCGGGATTTGCCCCACTGACTGAAGAAAGGAAGCAAGACATAAGAAATAAAATTACGGGTGGGCAGCCTTACCTGATCTACTTAGGCTCCATACATCCTAGAAAGAATGTGGCTCGACTGATCAGCGCTTTCGAATTGTCATGTGAGCGTGGCATGACCAATCATCGCTTGGTCTTATATGGCCGCTGGGCGTTTCAGCATGGCGATGTAAACAGTCAGATTCAGTCCAGCCGATGGAAGGATAGAATCATCATCAATGATGATCAAATACCCGTAGAGATGGCTCTGGCCGCCGCAGAATGCCTGTGCTATGTCTCTCTATACGAAGGCTTTGGCCTGCCGATCATTGAGGCCATGCAGAGTGGTGTGCCAGTGATCACATCCCAGATCAGCTCCATGCCAGAGGTGAGTGGTGATGGGGCCATACTTGTCAATCCTGAAAGCACCGAGGCCATAGCTCAGGCCATCATTCAAATGATATCAAAGAAAAATATCAGAGAAAAATTAATTTTACGGGGCTATGAAAATATCAAGAGATTCTCTTGGGATCATAGCTCCTCCATCATCTATCAAAAACTAACACAACATGCTCAATAGAAGACCCACACCAGAGACAGAATACCCCTCCAGATTCGAAGTTTATATCAGCCGCATCAAGTCCAGCGATATACTCACAGCATTAGAACAAGGTAAAGAGCAGACCATTGCATTTTTCGAAAGCATCCCCGCCGAGAAAGCGGACTTTGCCTACGACACTGGTAAATGGACCATTAAAGAAGTCCTGCTGCACCTCATTGATACAGAGCGAATCATGGCCTATAGAGGCCTGCGAATTGCCAGAGCAGACCAGACGCCCATCCCAGGATTTGAGCAAGATGACTATGTACCCGCTTCTGCAGCTGATCAGAGATCGATGTCTTCTCTCATCTCAGAATACACTGCTCTACGAAACTCCTCCATTGCCATGTACACTCATTTTTCTGATGCCATGTGGGCATTTACAGGTACAGCAGGCGGCAATGTCTTCAGTCCTATCGCCTCGGCTTATGTGATCGCAGGTCATGAGCTACACCACATGGAGATCATTGAGGAGCGGTATTTATAATGTTAACTTTTCTGTATCTGTGATGGCAGATTATTTCTGGTGATCCAGCAACGTCTGAGCTGCCAATTTTCCTAATTCATTAGAAGCCAATGGACTAGCGCCTGTGATTAATTTTCTGTCTCGGCAGACTGTTTTATCAGCTTTGGTATTTTTAATCTTTGCGCCTAAAGTCTTAAGTGTCTCGCTCAGGCCTCGGGGCATATGACCTGGCAAATAGCCGATCATCGGCGTCATTTTATCTACCGAATCTGGGAATACAGCCATTTCATAGCCTTCATAGAGGAATGGCTTCTTATCCACTGTTGTCGCTAAAAATGCCCCAGGGCCATGACAAAGACTTATGGTGAATAGTTCCTGCTCATCTGCCCAACGCAATATTCGTCCGACCTGATTGTCCTCTGGAATGCCGAGCATCGCACCATGACCACCTGGTACAAATACTGCTGCGTATGAAGCTGCCTCGGAGAATGATTGGTCTATGAAATTCTGCAATGATCTTGGTCGTTGAAAGCTTGGCTTTAGTTCATGATAGATGTCTTTCACGTGCTCATCTTTTTCAGGGAAAGCCCACATTTCGAAGATCGCAGGCTGTCCTGTTGGTGTCGCTATCTCGAATTCAAAACCTGCGTTTCTGAGATGCAGCATGGGTACCAGCGCTTCTATCGGATGATTACCTGTAGAAAATAGCTTGCCATTCTTCATTTCCATATTCTTCTGCTCGGTGTAGATGACCAGAATTTTGGATTTCTTGCCTTTGTATTTGGTATAGGCTACCTGTTCAAAGTCTGACCGATCCACCGTCGCTAATTTCAATGCCACTTTCGAAGGGCTATATGATCCATCTGACTCTAACTGTGGTGCGATACCTAATATCTTCTTTATCATTTCAATCTTTTATGTCGTATTCAATAGAATGCAAAAGTAGCGTGGACACCAGGCTTAAAAATTGATCTATGGTAATTAACATTAAAGAGTTTGTTTCTTTTCCAATTCGATTAAAGCTGATCGTGATAATGGATTGGTAAGAAGTGATGAGATCAGTCATAATCTCAAAAATCAATTGATGTGCACAAAAAGATTTTTCTCAAGTGACGAGGCAAATTACTGCGCCTAAAACAACATATATGGTAAATATCTGCACATAAGAGTCCAAATTTGGAAATAAGCTGCGCATAAAGACCAGCTGAAGCATCCAAAAACAACTTATTAAATCAGCTTCTATCAATTAAACTGAGTGTGAGGATATCTCTTTCCGAATTCTGCTCAAGCTCTCCGTGGTGATGCCCAGGTAAGAGGCGATGTGGTAGTTCTTCACACTGCTTTCGATGGATGGATATGCATCTATAAAATTAAGGTAGCGCTCTTTGGCGGTCAGTGTCAGATTCTCAAGTATTCTGTTTTGGAAACTGGCAAAAGCGCCCTCCATTTTACGAATGTGGAAATACGCAATCTTAGGCATGTCTTGACACAGGCGATCAAAATCATGCTTAGATATACTATAAAGTATGGCATCCTGAATGCACTCGATATAGGATACTGCCTTGGAGCTATCACTGCCAAATAGGGCGATGTAGTCGCTGATCCACCAGCCTTTCACTGCGAACTGTAGGATGTGCTCCTTCCCAGATGCATCAGAAAAATAGCTGCGTAAGCATCCCGTGTGCACGTAGTAGAGCTGATCCACATGTACATCAGCCTGCAGCAGAAACTCTCCCTTTTGCAGGGTCACCCGTTTTAATTTACTTTCTAATACAACTAATTCAGCATCAGAAAAATCGAGCTTGGTGAATATTTCAGCAATGATGGAGCTCATAAAGTCATGTTTAACAAGGGCTTAAGCTCCTTCATATTCTTTTATCTTTTGAATAAAGTCATCCGCGTATTTTTCCAGCTTGAGCTTTCCGACACCATTGATTTGAGAGAAGGCCACTTTAGTCTGGGGCTTCACTGCGGCCAGCTCTTCTAAGGTTTTATTAGGAAAGATGACGTAGGCGGGTACTCCCTGCTCATTCGCCAGTCTGGTGCGGAGCGACCTGAGTTCTACGAAGAGATCCTTATCAACATCTTCTCGGTTGACGGTGACAGCTGCTTTCGCTGGCTTCGCCTTCTTGTCCTGCCAGACGAACTTCACTAAGTTCACCTGCCTGGACTCAAAGAGCACCTCGTGAGACAGAGGTGTGAGCTTCAGCCGGCCTCCATCAGAATAATCTATAGACAGGATGCCCTGGTGTATGATCTGAGTCAGATAGGAACGCCAGTCGGGATAAGGTAGCTCCCTACCGACACCATATGTCTTGAGCCGATGATAATCATTCATCATGATCTCCTGCTTAGAAGAGCCTCTCAAGATATCGATCAAGATATTAGACGTGATCCGCTCCTGAGCGCGGTAGACTCCGCTGAGCGCCATCTGCGTGTACTGCGTGCCATCAAAAGTCTCGGGTGGATTGAGGCAGTTGTCACAGTGCCCACAGCCCTCACTCTTGTACTCGTTAAAATAGCTGAGGATGATGTTCGTGCGGCAGTGTGCCGTGTTAGAGAATTCCCACATGCGGTCCAGCTTAGCGTGCTGTACCTGCTTATATGTATCTTCCGCTGCGCTGTCATCTATGAAGCGCTTCAGCTGAGATATATCCGCGTAGCTGAAAAACAGCAAGGCCTCCGCCTCAGAGCCATCACGCCCAGCACGTCCGATCTCTTGATAATAGCTTTCAATGTTCTTACTTAGATTATAGTGAATCACAAATCTGATGTTGGACTTGTCTATACCCATACCGAAGGCAATGGTGGCACAGACCACCTTCGTCCGGTCATAGATGAAGTCCTGATGGACCTGCTCTCTGATCTGACTGTCCAGACCTGCATGGTAGCAGGCTGCATCGATGCCCTCTGCATTGAGTTTATCCGCGAGCTGCTGCGTAGACTTACGGCTGGTGCAGTAGATGATGCCTGATTCGCCTGGCCGATCAGCTAAGAAGGCCAGTATCTGCTGCATTCGCTTTAGCCCCGGGAGCGCTGTGATGGTGATGTTCTCTCGCTCAAAGCTGCCCACGTACTGCTGTGCACCTTTCATCTGCAGCGTGGTCACAATATCTTGTTGGGTCGCTTTATCAGCCGTGGCGGTCACGGCCATGATGGGTACATCAGGGAAGTGTGTCTTCAGCGATGACAGCTTCACGTAGTCAGGCCTGAAGTCATTGCCCCACATGGAGACGCAGTGGGCTTCATCCACAGCTATCAGGTTGATGTCTTTGGAGCTGATGTAGCTCATCATCTTCTCATTCAGTAGCCCTTCTGGTGACATGTAGATCAGCTTCGCATCTCCTGCCTCTATGGCATTACTGATCCTGATTTTTTCATCGTAATCAATGTTGCTGTGCAGCGAATAGGCTTCAATGCCATTCTCCTTCAGTGCTAAGACCTGATCATTCATGAGTGCAATCAGAGGCGAGATCACCAAGCTCAGTCCAGGCTTAGCCAGTGCGGGTATCTGGAAGCAGATTGACTTGCCTCCACCTGTGGGTAATACTAAAAGCACATCTTTTCCATCCATCACTGATTCGATGGCTTCTTGCTGCAGAGGCCGAAACGCCGCATAGCCAAATGTTTCTTTCAGGATGGTGTGGATCATATAGGCTAAAGATAGGGATTGAGTTATGAGTTTCTGAGTTATGAGATATGAGTTTTTTTATGAGTTATGAGTGAAGGAGTTATTAGTTATGAGTGAGTGAGTTATAAATTATGAGTGAAAGAGATATGAGTTTTTTTTGAGTTATGAGTGAGAGAGATATGAGATATGAGTTATGAGTGAGAGAGATATGAGTGAGAGAGATACGAGTGCGGGAGATATGAGTTATGAGTGCGGGTGAGGGCATTATACTCGATTGAATGCTTCGTGGATGAGTGTGGCGATGACGAGGTCTTCTGTGGCCATGCCTGTGGATTTGAAGAGAGTGATTTGGCTTGGGTCGTACATTCGTGGTGGACTAATGGAGCATAGCTGGTGTAGGTCGCCTCTGATATGCTCTATCGTTATTTTTTCAGACACGATGGCTTGCACTAATTCGCCAGCATGATATGGAGTGACGTCTCGGTTATCCACGTATAGCTCGCTCATGGCTACCACTTCAGGACTGACTTCCATCATATCGGGAGTGAATGATCCTGCCAGGTCCAAGTGCTGGCCTGCCCGAACATGCTCCTGTAAAATCAGGGGAGACTGGGCAGAGGTGATGCAGCTGATGATGTCTACATCATTAATGACAGAGGTAAAACTGGACACCACGGACACCGATGCTGATATCTGCCCGAGACCTGCAAGCACTTCATGAGAACGATCCTGATTTCTACCCCACAGGTATATGGTATTGACCTGATCCAAGGCAGCATAGGCCCTGATGTAGTGAGGTGAAATTTGACCATTCCCGATAATCAGGACAGAGGAAGCATCTGGTCTCGCCAAGAGGAGACTTGCCAGGACAGAGGTCGCCGCTGTACGCATGTGCGTGATCAGCTTCGCATCCATGCTCGCCAAAGGCACACCTGTACCTGCATCAAACAACAAATATCTGCCATTCAAATAGGGTGCGTCAGAACCTGCATTAGAAGGGGTAGCAGAAATGATCTTCACTCCAATATAGGCCTGATTGTCCCAAGCCGGCATGATCAACATCGAATTATTAGTATCGCCACTGACACGACTCTGATAATCATAAATCGACTTAGGTGGACATGCTATCTGATCTGCCCGAAAGGCAGCACGCAATGCTTCAATCAAGACAGAATAACTAACATGCTCCCCAATAAATTCATTGTCAATCTGAACCACAGCCGCTCTATTTTTTAGTGCAATCTCAATCTAAACAGAAAAACCCCAAACCCAATCACTCAGCACTAAGAATCTCATAACTCTGGACTTCCCACTCACTCATAACTCTGGACTTCCCGCCAACTCATCACTCATATCTCATAACTAAGTAACTCATAACTCTCTATTTCACTCATATCTCTTATCTCAAAAACTCATAACTCTCTATTTCACTCATAACTCACAAATCCCTCCCTACCATCCAGGAATAAAATTCAACCCAAACTGCACACGGCTATTCTTCTCCAGCGGGAAAGCCCAATAAGGCTCTAAGATCATAGCTCCGAATAAATTGACTCTGGCCGAGACACCGATGGACTTAGCGAAGTGAGGCTTCAGATTCTGCACGGTACCCTCTCGATCCACCGTCACAGGCTCTCCATCACTGAAATGAGAGAACTCGTCAAAGACCACTCCACCGTCAAAGAAGAAATTCAAATCTGTGAGTAAAAATTTAGAACCGATGAGTGCGAGCTGCTTTGGCCCCGTGAAGGGTATCCGGATCTCAGCATTGAACATGCCGATCTTAGAACCCAGCAGCTGTCCCAGATTGATCCCTCCGCCGATGGGATCATTAATATTACTGTCAAAAACAAAATCGTAGCCTCTGATAAAACCCATGTTACCAGCATAGATCGGGAAGATCGAATTGATATTCGTCTCCCAACGGGAGTAGCCCATGCCTCTGAATGCCAGACTCACTGGTTTCATCCAGAAGTATTTCCTGACATCGATAAGGGCGCCTGTGAAGTTATTGATGCCAAAATTCTGCTCTACTTGGATGCGAAGCCTGTGCCCACCCAGTGGCGAATAGGTCAATCCAAAAAATGAATTATCCTCGACGTAAGCTGCATTGAAAGCTGCGGTATTACCCTTTTTCAAGTTGAAAAATTGATTGAACCGGAATTCATCACCCGTTTCTATTTTCTCCTCATCTGAACCAATAAAGAGAAAACCTTCGGAATAATAATTATTGCGCTGATCCAATCTGAAAAATTGTCTCCCAACGCTAGCTCCTGCTTCAAAGCGCTTAGTGGTAGAAAGCGGAAAGTGCAGAAAGCCATTAGCTGCCATGTTATAGATCCGCAATAGATTCACCTGGTCTACAATCACTGGAATCGTCTGACCATCATTTAGCTCCAACTCATCAGCAAAGGGTCTTGTATTGAAGCCAGTCAAACTGGGAATAAAAGACAGTCCGCCACCATAGGCCAATTTATTTTTCCGATTCAGGTACTGCACCTGCCCGCCGAAGTCGAGGTAAGAGCCATTCAGCGCGAGCTGAGTGAAAAGCTGATTGTTGCCTAGGATATCGCTGAAGAGCAGATCGATGCCGCCCTGCAGCCCAGTGTAATTTTGGAATCGTGAATTGGACACACCGATGCCGCCACCACCGCCGACATAGTCCAACTTGAAGTTAGACTTATAGCCTACGTCCCTGATCTCAGACCTGTCTATGACTGCCAGCTCGTCTATGTTGCGCAGGTTCTGATTCACGATATCAGTCTTGTTTAGTCCTGCGACAGGCAGAGTGCCCGCTGTAAAATCTACATCGTCACTCGCGACAGGTAGATTCAGAAGATCATCCGTATCAGCCTGATACAGCACATAGCTGTGGTCATCATAGTGTGTATAGATCACCCGATCACGCTTAGTGGATGCGGTGATCGCGGGGGAAAACCTTGAGATGCCACTGATCCCCGTAAGCAGGTCAGTCATCTGCAGCACCTGAGTGGAATCACTGACATATTTATACAGATTGCGAAAGCCATCACGATCAGAGAAGAAATAGACATTGCCTTCATGATCATACACGGGATTCAGATTGTCAGCCGTGGGAAATACATCTAAGACACTGATCTCACCAGAGGCATAGTCCATCTCTGCCAGATCAAAGGAATAACGGCCATTAGTCCTGCCCTCCACCATACTGCGCTTGTCATAACTGAATAGCAGGGTCTCTCCATCTGGGGAGAATGATGGCTGGATCTCTGAGTAGACATCGTCAGTGAGCTGTTTCACTCGTCCTGACTTGAGGTTATAACTGTACAGGTCAGTCTGACCTTGGACCAAGCCGACTACCACAATTTCTTTTCCATTGGGGTGCCAGGCGGGATTAGCCAGCGCTGGGACACCTGGTATGCTGAGGCTCTCCACTGTCTTGCCAGTGAGAGCTTCTTTAATCACCAGTATATTAGCCCCTTGGCTAAAGCCAATGAATGCAAACTCCTTACTATTAGGTGACCAGGTACCTGTAGATTCTAAAAAATTGAGCGCATCCAGATCCGTGTCTTTAATGGTACTAGCGACCTTGTTGAGGATCTCACCAGTGCGCGCATCAGCTAAAAATAAATCTGTGGAGAACAGATCTTTCTCCGACATGAAGATCACATACCTGCCATTAGGGCTGAGGGTGGGCGATACATTGATGCGCCCAGAATTGTCAGAAGAGATGAGCTTCTTACCTCTGATTCTTTCTTTTTTGTCTCCTAAGTAAGGCTCGTAAAAGGTCTCCAGCGCAGAGAGCCACTGGCTGCTGACTGTCTCCAGACTCGTCCCAAGTATATAAGGCACGGAGGTCTCCAGTCCATACTTAGCTGTCGCTGTGAATAATGGCTCGATGACGTCATCACCATAGAGTCCAGTAAAGTATGACCAGGCGGCCTGCCCGTAGCGATAAGGGAAGTACTTAGGGCTGTTCATCTTATCGAGTCCAGGTAGATCATCATTAATGATGGCATCACGCATCCACATAGCAGTGAATGGATCTACTCGACCAATAGACATATATTCTGCCATACCCTCCACGATCCAGAGTGGCAGATTAGCCAGACTCCGGATGGAGGTAGAGTCTCCATTGATCACCATATGAAATTGGAAGGCGTGCACCAGCTCATGGCCCAGCACTTGATTCGTCTGTTGATTGGTGAATGTCAGTGGCATCACCACCCGATTCTTCAGTCCCTCGGTCACCCCACCCGTACCGACACCGATCGATCCCGATATGGCATTCGTCTGTTGAAATTCTGCATGATTGTTATAGAAGATAATCGGATTCTGATGATAAAATGTATCCTGTGTGATCTGCTGATGCATGTCGTACCACTGCTCCGTCATCTGAGCCGTACGGTCTATGGCATCTTGATTTTTGAGGTAATAGTAGACATCGAAGTGAGGTGTCTCTTTGACTTTAAAATCAAAATTTCTGTAGCGAGGTTTGTTCTTACCAAAATACTGAGCGACAATTGGTAGGCTATGTCCTAAGAAAATGAAGGCAAGAAGGAAGGCTGTTTTTCTCATCTGATTCATATTTTGTTAGCGAAGCATGGTATATCTTAACATTTATAAATGCTGATTTAGTCTAACTCGAAAACTGGCACACTCTTAAAATATCAATAAAATTCTTCAGCGAAATCAGTCTATACAGCGCATCTGCTTGATGGTAAGAGCATCCTGAAAAGTAAAATGGGTAGATCAAAATCTTCAAGCATAACCTAATGTCTTTTGAAGTGTTACATTCTACCAAGAGATCACATTTCAAAATTAAGACTTAGTAATGGAGCACGCCAGCCTAATAAAATGACAAAATGACTTCATTAAAAGTTCGATTCATGACAAAATTTCTACGAATAAGGATAAATTGAATTTGGATAGAGATTTGATTAGCATAAAGCATAAGAATACAAGCAAATGACGTACGATATATTTACGGTAAAGGCTCAAGAAGCCATCCTGAAGGCACAACAGATCGCAGGCGGACTGGACCAACAGAGTGTGGATACAGTCCACTTACTCCGAGGTATCTTAGAGACAGACGAAAAACTCACAGAGTTTTTACTCAATAAGATGTCCATCAATATCATCAGATTAAAAAAAGAACTAAATCTGGCGATTGAGCGATTTCCCAAAGTGGAAGGTGGAGATGGCAAGCAGTTTCTGACTAATGATGCCAATAAAGCCAACAGCCGCGCTAAAAAGCTCATGAAAGAATTCGGTGATGAATTCATCTCACTGGAAATGATGCTGCTCGGCATACTAAAAGGAAAAGACAAGGCCAGCCAAATCCTCAAAGACCTCGGCGGGACAGAAGATGGTCTACGCAAAGCGATAGAAGAGCTGAGAAAAGGCCGTAAGGTGAAAGATCAACATGCTGACGGCGAGTATAATGCGCTGAATAAATTCGCCATCAATCTAAATGAACGGGCAGAGACTGGTAAATTAGATCCGATCATCGGACGAGATGAAGAGATCAGACGGATACTGCATATCTTATCCAGACGTAAGAAGAATAACCCGATCTTGGTCGGGGACTCAGGCGTCGGTAAGACCGCCATCGTAGAAGGCATCGCTTGGAGGATTGTACAAAATGATGTGCCAGAAAACCTGCAGTCCAAGAAAATATTCGTCCTGGATCTTGCAGCACTGATCGCGGGTGCTAAGTACAAAGGAGAATTCGAAGAGCGACTCAAGGCAGTGATCAAAGAGGTGAATAGTGCCGCAGGGGAAATCATCCTCTTCATCGATGAGATACACACACTGATCGGCGCAGGCGGTGGTAATGGTGCGATGGATGCAGCTAATATCCTGAAGCCAGCTCTCGCCCGTGGAGAACTCAGGACCATAGGTGCCACCACATTAGATGAATACCAAAAATACTTCGAGAAAGATAAAGCGCTGGTCAGAAGATTCCAGACTGTCCTGATCGATGAGCCGAGTCTGGAAGATTCGATCTCGATCCTGCGAGGCATCCAAGACAAATATGAAGTGTATCACAAGATAGACATACTGGATGAGGCTCTCGTCGCCGCAGTAGAGCTGTCCCATAGATACATTACCGATCGGAAACTGCCGGACAAAGCCATCGACCTGATCGATGAAGCAGCGGCTAAGCTCAGGCTAGAGCTAGACTCTGTACCAGATGAAATAGATGAGCAAGACAGGAAGGTCAGACAGCTCGAAATCGAGCGCGCTGGTATCATGAGGGAGAAGAATGATAAAAAGCTGAAACGGGTCAATGAGCAGATCGCTAATGCTAAGCAGAGTCTCGACTCCATCACTGCTGCCTGGCAAAGCGAAAAAGAAATAGTCGATCAGATGTCGTCCATCAAAAAAGAGATAGAGGATCTGGAGCAGCAAGCAGCTAAGGCAGAACGGGAAAGCGACTTTGAGCTCGTCGCCAAGATCAGATATGGAGATCTAAAGGCCAAAGAAGCCATGCTGAAAGCGACAGAAGAAAAACTGGATAAGCTGCCCGAAGAGACCCGATTCACCAATGAAGAGGTCACTGAAAATGACATCGCAGAGGTCGTGGCTAGGTGGACAGGTATCCCCGTAGCGAAGATGATGAAGAGTGAAAAGGATCGTCTACTCAAACTGGAAGATGAAATCTCTAAACGACTGATCGGCCAGAAAGAAGCTGTCATCGCTGTGGCGGACGCCGTGCGACGAAGCAGAGCTGGACTCGGAGATCAGAAAAAGCCGATTGGCTCATTTATCTTTTTAGGGCCTACGGGTGTCGGTAAGACAGAGCTAGCGAAGACACTGGCAGAAGTCCTGTTCGATGATGAAAAAGCCATCACGAGAATAGACATGAGTGAATTTCAAGAAAAGCACTCAGTATCAAGACTGGTCGGTGCGCCTCCAGGGTACGTCGGCTATGATGAAGGCGGACAGCTGACAGAAGCAGTCAGAAGACGGCCCTACTCTATCGTCCTTCTCGATGAAATAGAAAAAGCACATCCTGATACCTTCAATATACTACTACAGGTATTAGACGATGGAAGACTGACCGATAATAAAGGTCGCGAAGCCAACTTCAAAAATACCATCATCATCATGACCTCTAACATGGGTGCCGAGGTCATCCTGGAGAACTTTGAGGACTTAGAAGCAGTCGGAGATGATCACAGAGGTGAAATCATCGACACGACCAGAATGGAAGTCTTCGATATGCTAAAGGAGAATCTACGTCCAGAATTCCTCAATCGGATCGATGAGAAAATCATGTTCTTGCCGCTGACCAAAGCCGAGATCAAGCTCATCGCTAAAATACTATTAAAGAAAATCTATAAGAATCTTGCTAAACAGGACATCAGTATAGAATTCACAGAATCAGCCATGGACTTACTGGCAGATCTTGGCTACGATCCTCAATTCGGTGCACGACCATTAAAGCGAGTGATCCAGAAAGAAATCATCAACGAGCTGTCGAAACAGGTCCTCTCGGGAGACATCGAAGCGGGTGACACCATCTACATCGGAACGGATAAGAAAGGCTTCACCTTTAGTGATTCAGCCTCTACGACCAGTGATAAGCCCAACATCAAAAAGGAAAAAGCCGCCCAAAAGAAAGAAAAGGATATCGCTAAATTAAAGAAGGCGACCAAAGATGTGAAGGATGCGGTGAAGGACCTCAAGAAAGATGATGGCAAAAATGGAAAGAAAGATAATGGGAAGAAAAGCGAATGATGCTTAAAACCGAATGTTAGAAAGTTGTCATTAAGAAAACGGGCCGTCCCTAAGGCTATATACTATCTTAATGACAACATATCAAAAGGCGACCGACTATGAGTCTTGCCTTCAGGAGTCTATTAAAAATTAAGGGGAATTAGTAGATACCAAAATGAAAGGAAGCTGCTCAGACACCCACAATATTTTTTTCGATTTAATGTGGTATTTTTTCTCATTTTGGAACACTGTAGTGGAAATCCTTGCTATCCGAATGTGCCAGACACAGCAAAGAATGCACTCATCAAGAAGATGATTAATAACTGGATGGTATCGACTATGGACGATCCAGTTTCCACAGAATTGATTCCGGGCATGTATTTAGTATTTTAATGAACAATAATTACTTTCGACATAAAATTATTGAAAAGCCCCCAAACGCTAACCCCACAGATTAGACTACAAACATCATACAAGACATAGACACATCTATATATACCGAATCACTTTTTCAGACTGGTACTGACAGTATCAAAAACAGGAGCCGGGACTAAGGATTGATGCAGTCGGATGAAGATATTTGAGTTTAATCTAATAACCGCATCGACTCCTACAGAGCTATTCTAGTGAATGCAATTATGCTCGTTATTTGGATCCGCTGTGGGAAGCGTGTTTTCGCTGGAAGTGCATAAATAGAGGTAATAAGTACGATATACAAAGCAGCATAGTAATACATACCAGATGCATAAATGCAAAACCCACTATCAATCGACAAGCACTAGTCAAGACCAAAAAGCACAATAGTATACGAGAAAGTAGGTCCACCGTCCGATTAACCAGCGTACACTATTGAATAGATACTTACAGCTATATCAAAACTTATGGCCCGTCAATTATGTAACCACGTAGATGGTATCACTGATCATATTCTGATAGACTCAGCGAAGGATCATCTTACAGGCAGGGTCCGATCATTGCGGTGTATGTGGCTCCCAATTTGACCTCGAATTCTGGCATGAGTAATACACATTGGCCAGCCTGATAGACTGCTGTGTTACCTGCTGAAATCTTACCATTGGAGGAGAGTCTCAAATTGGCAGATTTGTCAGTTGAGATATCGGGATAATTACTCTCGACAATCACGTCTTGGCAGAGATCAAATGTATTGATAAAGCCAGGCGTAGCGGCCACATCCTGCGTAGCCCAAGATTGCGGCTGCGCATTATCCAGTGGTGTATCAATCAGAGCTAAGCTATGCTGCCCTTGGTCAGCCTTACTATCCCAAGGCTGGGTATCATCGTATTGTACGCTGTCTACTGTCCTGCCAAAAAAGTCCACTAATTTGATCAGCTCGCCATCATTGTGCAGTGAGCCTAAATAATTATCATAAGGCTGAAATCCATAGATGGTATTAAATCTACCTTTGCTACGGGCTAACACCAAGTAGTTATTTGGATAACTATTAGCTCCTGGTAGTACTGTGGTATTTTCAAATTCATAAGTGATGCCATCAGAAAAGTATAACCCTTCTAAATTTATTGGCGTATTCGGGTTGGTGTTTACGATCTCAATGAATTCTTCCGCCGCGCCCCCTGGTGGTTTGTAATATATCTCATTGATCACTATCCCAGAGTAGTCCGGGTATGCACTGCTGCTAAAAGTATTGACGGTCTTCGGCGTGACAGATACGTTCTGATTAGACCAGTTTATTGGATTCGCATTATCCAGTCCTTGATCTATTAATCCAAGGCTGTAAGCACCACCAGCAGCATCTGTATCCCATGGAGCAGAAGAGGAATAAGTCACTTGATCAATTTCATTTTGAAATAAATCTTGCAAGACTATCTGTTCTCCTGTATTACTAAGTGAACCTTGGTAAACACCGTATGGTGCAAATCCATAGGCATTGTGAAAAGCCGCAGAATCATTAGCAATGACGATATAATTTTGTGGGTATGTAGATGCAGGTAAAATATTAAATTGATCTTCGAATTTAAAAAATATACCTCCAGCAACTGACACATCCTGAAGATCATAGAAATTGTTCGGGCTCGTATTTACGATCTCGATGAACTCCACAGGAGTCCCTCCATTTGGATTGTAATGAATCTCATTAATCAATAATCCATCATAAGAATAACCGTTAAAGCATCCATAATCATTCTCCTGATTAGGTGTGTAGAGTGTGGGAGGACACTGTATAGACCAATTCAGTCGAGAGGCATTGTCCACCGTACCATCGATCAACGCAAGGCTCTGATCAAATCCATCAGACGTCCCATTTGCTTGACTATTCCAAGGGTACGACACTGAGTAGTCTACTGCGTCAATAAGAGCTCCAGTAGCAGAATCAGTAATCCAGAGCAGCTCACCATTATCGGATAGCTTACCACCATATTTATCAAATGGAGGGAATCCATATCTATCTTCAAAGGAAGACTTATCCTCAGCTAGCACGATAAAATCTCCACTGGCTAACATGGTGCCTGCTGGAAACTCATAAGTTATACCTTTAGAAAAGAAGTAGCCTGTCAGGTCAAGATCCCCAGAGGTCACATTCTTCACTTCTACAAATTCAAATTTCTGACCAGAAATGAATTTGCCATCTGCGGTGCTAACGCTATCCGCTGGTCGGTAGTGTATCTCATTAATGACCAGTGTCGGTGGACCTTGCACACCGAATACTCCAAAATCATTCGCTTCACCTGGCGTGATCAGTACAGACTGTATATTCCAGCTTTGCGCTAAGGCATTGTCTAATGCTGGATCTAATAGAGCGAGACTAAAGTAACCTTTGTCAGGCGTACCAGTCCAAGCTCCAGCGTCATTATAGGTCAGAGAGTCTATGACAGTAAAGACAGAATTGACTAGTGAAATATGCTCTCCATCATCATTTAGGGAGCCAAACTCCCACTCAAACACTTGATATCCATTATTAGCATAAGCAGCAGCATCCTTAGCGACAATGATGTACTCTCCTGGGCCTATCATAGCTCCTTCAGGAAAGGTCATACAGATACCATCTTCAAACTGGTACCCTTCTAAATTCTTGCTCTTAGTATCTGGATTATGTATCTCTATAAATTCTAAGCTGTCTGATGGGACTGGATTATAATGAATCTCATTAATCACAAGATCTACTGCCGACTCAAAGACTGGCGTCAGCGTCGTATTAGAATTATACGCATTAAAAAGGACTGCATCAGTCACTCCTGTCTCCAGCCAGTGAGAGAATCTGTACCCAGGATCAGGCACAGCCACAATCTTGAATGGCCTATCTCTGAAGTATTGTCCTGAAAAATTATGGGGCAACTTCTTGTAGATGTTATTCACAGCTACGTGGCCGTTTGTGCTTGCATTAGTATTCACTGTGAGTGTGAACATCCCTGTTAGTCCCCACCTGTTCGTGAAGTGATTGATAATGTGAGCTGGTCTCTGCTTAAAAAAATCATCAAAATTTTGAAAAACACCATCTATCCCTGCATTGGTCTCTGGGAAGCTATTCATGTAAGAGTTGGAGTTATCACCATTCCATCTATTGTAGGCTCTACCATTGTGTACCTTGTAGACATTCTTGAGAGAGTCGGCTATCGGAAATACTCTTGCTGCATCAAATGTGGTATTCATGAAGGTAGCCGTGCGCTGAATGAACTCATCTTGAAATCCCTGGTTAGCCAGTAATTTTTGATAAAGTGGGTTGACCCTTTGATTTCCATTAGCCCATACTTTATACACTCTGGATGTCAGCACGTCTATACTGACAGCGGCCAACTGCATAGAACGATCAAAATCAACAAAAGACCATCTCCATATTCCTTCTTTGCCATGCTTCCATATTTTCACGTTGTTAGAGATCCAATCATCATTCCCCAGATAGACGCCTGAAATCAGCCAATTCATCATCTCATCTTCATCCATCTGTGATACGATATCTTCATAATTAGACTGAATCGTCAAGTCTTTAGACATGAACTCCTGCTCAAAAACATGGTAATCTGTAAGAGTTCCATTTGTAGCTCTTTCAAAAGCCCAAAAGTTTCTTGTTGGAAAATCTCTACCTGGATTTCTTACGATATCTATGCTATCGGTTTCAGAAGCCCACTTATACTCTCGCACCATCCTATGCTGATCAAATTTTTCTCTCAAGTCATAGACTCCCCAATACTCATCATTTAAGAATACTTCGACGATCCTTACACCTGATGTCTCAATGTCAAACTCCCCTTCCACCAATAAATTTGCCAGAGGATCAGAATACTGCACGCTATAAGTGGGAAGTCCTGTAGAGTTACCCTTACGCAGGTAGAGCCTTTTGAATTTATCGATTTTTTTCTCATTGAAGAGTTTATAATTCACTTCATTTTTCCCTTCTGGCTCATATTCATTCCTGAATAAAAAATTCAATGGTTTCTGCGGCACTCTTCTCATGCAGTTTCCACTGATCTTCATTCCTGAATTATGATCTATTGGCTGTGTACCATCAGGCATATATAAGTCAACGTGTGTGCTGACTTCCCAGTCCTGATTATAATTGGCAGTCTGCCCGCAATAGCTAGCTATTCCGTTTGTCCCAATGGTGTAGATACCTTGATTATCATCCCAAAGATTATCGGGATCTGTGGTGACGTACATGATAGGGAGCGTGGAAGAAAAATTGATAATGAATGATTCTGTCTGCTCTATACTCTGAATGTGTCCAGCTTTTACGGCTATGGCTCTGATACTCGAAGTAGAACTCACTGTGACGGGCGATGAATACACGGAAGAAGCTGTCGTCGGCACACTCCCATCTAATGTATAATAGATGGTAACCCCAGGTGTGGCAGAACTCAGCGTCACACTCTGTCCAGAGCTGTATAAGCCCCCGTCAGGCATCATGACTACTGGCTCTGCAGTAGGCATTGCCCCATTATTAGATGCTGCGGGTGTCGATGGAGTGATGATATCATACACGGATTGACCATCAGTCAGACTACCAT
The DNA here is from genome assembly GCA_937929945.1 of uncultured Saprospiraceae bacterium. Lineage (GTDB taxonomy): Bacteria > Bacteroidota > Bacteroidia > Chitinophagales > Saprospiraceae > CALFUK01. Next base: position 58,403 of record CALFUK010000049.1, on the reverse strand, counting down.
AAGACTTATCTGTACCAAGGGATGGTACACTCAGACTATCAATGATGGTCGTCCCATTAGGTGAAGTCAACAAAATAGTCTCTCCTCCGCTGGATAGCTTAAAATCAATGTGATTCTCGCCTTGGCCTACATCAGAATCAGCCCACAAAATAAGGTAGGACTGAGGCGCAATGGTCGTAATAGAGGGGTCTGTATCTAATATTTGCCACTTGATCAGGTTAGTCGGGTCATCTGAGATGTAGTAGTCTGAGAGGTCAATGGGCGCATTTGTATTGTTGTATATTTCGATCCAATCATCATACTCACCTACATTGTCCACGATTGTGGCATCATTAGATGTCATGACTTCATTGATGTGAAGCTGGGCATTAACCCAGAGTGGAAACAAAAAACAAAGGACTGAGACTAATTTCACTGACATAATACCGAACTAAATGAGAAATGAGCAATAAGGCATTACTCGCTACTTAAAGACGAAATTACATCCAAATGCCACATGTAATTGCTACAAATCACATACTGATCTTCTCAATTAGTCTGTATCAGGACTTTTCAGCTTATAGCATTTATTTCCCTAAGGCATTGCTTTTAGTAAGACTACAGTGCTTCGGGACGTTTCTTCTCACTCGTATAAAAGAATTGCACCCCTTCATGACTTTCTTGCACCGTCTTCAGTCCCCAGGCTGTCTCGGCTAAGTAGACCAGCTGCCCATCTTTGTCGAGTGCCAGATCCTTTTTCCTGCGGCTGACGAACTCTTTGCGAGCCTGATCGCTGTCGAAGCCGACCCAGCATGCTTTATGTAGCCTCACTGGTTCGTAAGAACAGCTGGCACCGTACTCATGCTTGAGCCGATATTGGATTACTTCGAACTGCAGCGCCCCTACTGTACCGATGATCTTACGACCATTGTCTTCTTTGATGAAGAGCTGGGCCACTCCCTCGTCCATCAGCTGCTTGATGCCCTTCTCCAGTTGCTTAGACTTCATCGGATCAGCATTATTGACAAATCTGAACTGCTCAGGAGAAAAGCTAGGGATACCCTTAAATTCCAGGATTTCGCCTTCGGTCAGTGTGTCTCCAATCTTAAAATTCCCCGTATCATAGAGCCCTACGATGTCCCCTGGATAAGCTTCATCGATCACCTCCTTGCGAGCGGCCATGAATGATGTCGGATTTGAAAATTTGAGCTTTCTACCCAGTCTAATGTGCTGGTAGTTCGTATTGCGCTCAAATGTACCGGAGCAGATCCTGAGAAAGGCGATCCTGTCTCGATGCTTAGGGTCGATGTTCGCATGAATTTTAAAGACGAATCCAGAAAAGTCTGGCTCATCCGGATGCACGATTCGCTCATCGGTCTCTCGTGGTAGTGGAGATGGTGCTATCTTGACGAAGCAGTCCAATAATTCTTTGACACCAAAATTATTGATTGCACTACCGAAGAAGACGGGTGAAATCATTCCTTCTAAGTAGTACTCTCGATCAAATTCTGGATAAATCTCCTTGATCATGGTCGTCTCTTCGCGGAGTTCTTTAGCCGCAGCAGCGCCCACCTTCTCATCCAGCATGGGATCACTCAGGTCCTCTATCCTCGTCAGGTCCTCGGTGCTCTGCTTTCCGTGGGGACTGAACAGGTTAAGATGCTTCTCGAACATGTTGTAGACGCCTTGGAAGCGCTGACCCATACCGATCGGCCAGCTGAGGGGACAGACACTCAGGCCGAGCTTCGTCTCGATCTCATCTAAGAGATCAAAGCCATCTTTTCCCTCTCTATCCAGCTTATTGATAAATACGATGATGGGTGTCTTGCGCATTTTACAGACTTTCACGAGCTTCTCGGTCTGCTCCTCTACCCCTTTAGCCACATCGATCACGACGATCACACTATCTACCGCCGTCAGCGTCCGATAAGTATCCTCTGCAAAATCTTTGTGACCTGGTGTATCCAAGATATTGATCTTCTTGCCACCATACTCAAATGCCATCACAGAAGTGGCTACGGAAATACCTCTCTGCCGCTCGATCTCCATGAAGTCAGAGGTGGCACCTCGCTTGATCTTATTGGACTTCACAGCTCCAGCTATCTGTATCGCACCTCCAAATAACAACAGCTTCTCCGTAAGAGTCGTCTTACCTGCATCCGGGTGTGATACGATGCCAAATGTCCTGCGCTTATTAATTTCTTCTTTAAATCCCATATCATTAAAAAGAGCACAAAGGTACTGTTAAAAGCAGGTATACCAAAAACAGGTGCTGGCTATCTATCAGATGTGCTAGCTCTCTTGCGAGATCAGACAGCGGGGATTCACCATATTCTACCACACATGTAACCATAGCTCGATCTACTCGTCAAATAATAGAGGGCTCAGATACCTAAATACTAAATTTGTGTGTATCTAATCTGTTCATATCTTTGGTCATCGAGATTTATCAATTATTATGGTTGAAATAGGTAGTATCATCATCTTAGGCATATTAGCGCAATGGATCGCTTGGCGATTGAAAATTCCCGCTATTCTTCCGTTGATCATTATTGGCTTGTTAGTAGGACCATTAGCTACCTTTTGGGGCGATGGTGTGAAACTCATCAATCCGACATGGGATGGTCATCACGGCCTGTTCCCTGGAGATCACCTGATTCATTTTGTAGAATTAGCCATCGGTATCATCCTCTTTGAGGGTGGCATGACACTGAAAAAAGACGAATTTAAAGGCGTGGGATCCAGCATTATGAAGCTGATTACGCTTGGTTCAGCAGTCACCTTTGTCTCTGCAGGTCTTTTGACCTATTTTATCATTGGACTATCATTACCTCTATCATTTCTATTCTCAGGTCTGATCATCGTAACAGGCCCAACCGTGATAGCCCCCATATTGAGGAATCTTTCTTTAGATAAAAAGGTAGCTAACATCTTGAAGTGGGAAGGGATACTGATCGACCCCATTGGTGCATTAGTCGCCGTACTGATGTATGAGTTCATCATCTCAGCCCACATCGAAGGGGATGGCAATTTTACCTCATTTGCCCTCATTCATTTTATTAAGATCTGCCTGATCGGTACCAGCATCGGTTTTATGTCAGCAGGCTTGCTGAGGGAGTTTTTGAAGCGGGAGTGGATTCCACACTACCTGATCACCATTTTTACTCTGGCTTTTGTACTCCTCATATTTGTAGGATCAGATCTGATCCAGAAGGATTCTGGCCTACTGACAGTCGTCGTAGCAGGTATGGTACTCGGCAATATCGAGGTGCCACACTTCAAAGAAATAGAGTATTTTAAAGAGTCCTTGAGTATATTATTGATCTCAGTTCTATTCATCCTGCTGGCAGCTAACATCAATGTCAGCGAGCTACAACAGCTGATGCACTGGAAGCCTCTGTTGCTCTTAGGGCTGATCATCCTAGTCGTGAGGCCTCTCAGCGTCTTCGCTAGTACCTATAAGTCTAATCTATCGACTAATGAAAAACTCTTTGTCAGCTGGGTAGGACCCAGAGGAATCGTAGCCGCTGGAATCGCCTCATACTTAGGCCTGAAGCTCGTCCACAAGGGCATAGATGGTGCAGGATGGATCACCCCACTGGTCTTTATGGTCGTACTCGGCACTGTCCTACTTAATGCGACGACGGCGGGACTGGTCGCTAAGATGCTCGGCGTGTTATCTTCTAAAAGCAATGGCTTCTTAATCATCGGAGCGTCCAAAGCATCGAGACTGATCGGTAAATACCTGACTGGCCAGGGTGTCAATGTGGTCCTCGTAGATACTAACCCCAGCAATGTCAACTATGCTAAGAAGTCAGGACTCCTCGCGATCAATACCAACATCTACTCAGATGATCTGAAAGACAATATAGAACTGGGAGACGTAGGTAATCTCTTAGCGATGACGAGTAATGTCGATGTCAATAATTTTGCCATCAATAAATTTTCCAAGAAGTTTGGTGAAAATGGGGCTTTCAGGTTACCTTCTTCTTCCGAAATCGCCAGTAAGGTGGATTGTCCTCCAGATGCTCTATTCAGCCATGTCGACGATTACTACAGCCTGGACAGAATCTCCAGGCAAGCATCAGATATCCAAGAGCTGGAAGTGAATAATACAGATGAATTTAAAGAAGCTATCGAGAGCATTCATACCATCGATAATGCGATTCCTCTGTTTCTTAAGACGGGAGCTAACTTCGTGGTTATCCCATCTGACATCACTGCCTTGGAGATCAAAGAACCATCAACTCTTGTCTACATGGGGGAGGTTTTGCCTCCAAGTCAAGCTGAAGTGGCGGATAAGGCAGAGGAGGAGTAGAGTCATTACATTTGTGTTTTTCGGTAGCCAAATATCTGCAGAGTCACATTGATGGTGCTGGTGATCACTCCGATAAGCACTTTAAGCAGAAAGCCCAACAAGTCATTCATTTTTTTAATGAAGGAGACTCTTACGGCCTCATCTTTTTTTTTTGAGAAATAGTCATTTTTGATTTCGTGGATGCGGTCACTCATCTCGTGGATCTCATCTTCGATGATGCGCCCAATGTTCTCCACATTAGCGCGCTCGCCTCTCATAGCCAGCCGGTCTCCGGCTGTCTTAGCTGATGGCACGATGATCCACAGGATAATGTAAGGCAACAGTCCTATACCTGACAGAAGTAACAGTCCAAAGACCAGCCTCACCCAGATGGGATCTTCTATCCCCCAATATGCTGATATGCCACTGCATACCCCACCAATTATTTTATGATCTGGGTCTCTGAAGAAGCGTCTACCCATCTTGATCTCTCCATAAGCCCGGTGAGATTCAAATTCTGATTCATCTTCTTCGTGGATGGCATCAGCCCCAAACTGTTCTGGAGTACCCATGATGCTGACGACCTTATCCAGGTCTTTATGTTCTACGATGTGGCGCTCTCCTTTGGACTCAGTAAATAGCTCTGCCATTCGCGCTTCTATATCTGTCATGATCTCATCGACACCTTCACTTTTGGAGAAATGTCTTTTAATGGTATTAAGGTATTTATGCAGATCATGATACACATCCTCATCGATGGTAAAGGGGTATCCTCCTAAGTTTATATTTATTGTTTTCTTCATTTTTTCTAGTTTATGAACAGCATTATTTGGCTTGCGCCTTGGTTTTTTTAAATGAATGATTGACCGCTTTTGTCAGATTTTTCCAGGTACCCTTGAGGCTTTCTAAAAATTCTGCGCCTGCATCTGTGAGGTGATAGTATTTACGTGGGGGTCCAGTCTTGGATTCTTTCCAAGTATAAGTGAGCAGGTCAGCGTTCTTAAGCCTGGAGAGTAAGGGATACAGTGTCCCCTCTACCACGATCAGCTCTGCTTGCTTCAGCCTGCCGATGATGTCAGAGGGGTAAGCTTCCTTCTCCTCGATGATCGAGAGGACACACAGCTCTAATACCCCTTTTCTCATCTGCGCTTTTGTATTTTCTAAATTCATATCGTCGTATTTAACACTTCAAATATAGGAGCAATAACAGTACTATGCAATACAAAGTACCTTATACCCCCAAAGTTCTATATGAACACTAATAATTCTTCGACGAACGTGCTGTATCACTACTTGATAGATGATCCAGTCTGTCTGATACTGTGGTAAAGTAGACTGAAAGATGCTGGTAGACTGTAATCTGAAGCGTGATCCTTCTCTGGTATCAGAATGATAAATTAGCGCCAATGCTGGAATAGTTGAAGTGGGCATCCAGCTGATTGAAGAGTGCGGCGACATTTTGAGTGGAAGCAAATATATCTATAGGCCCTACACTCAGCCTCACACCGATGCCTGCAGAAATGTGCTGAAAGGCAGAGTGAGTAACAGAGGCACTCACTGAAGCCAGCTGATGTAGCTGATACCGACCTGCCAGACCAACCGCATAATTAGTCTTCCCAAAGCGATTGACCATGGCACCAGACAGAGTCAGGTCTATCTTACTCGTCATCTGGCGGCTGTAAGCTGCAGCTACACTGATGGGTAGCTTCGTAGTGTAGCTATCGGACGACTCGCGCACATCGATGAGTGCCTCCAGCGAATCCTGGTAGGACACTCGATTATCTGGATTGATCAGGTCTAAGAGATTCACCCCTCCGAAACTGGATTCTCCTTCAGATGAGTAATTCTGAGGCGCCTCTGACCACTGAATCGAACCAATATCACTGATCTTAGCTTCCAGATGAGAGCGGCTGTCTATATCATATCGCAGTGCTAAGCTCAAGGCTAGGCCACGGTTAGTGCTGAAGAAGCTTTGACCGAAGTCACCGGAATAATCTACCAGAATTTCATCGATGTCCTGATAGTCTAGGAGGTGGGTGGTATTCAGCTGAAAGTCATTGTCAATGCTGATCCCATAAAACAAGGGTGCCACTTCGATATTCAGTCGATTCTTAGCGACAGAAAGATCACTGATACCAGATAGATAGGCCAGCTGAGCACCGATGGTCAATCGGCCCAGCTTATAGTTAGCCCCCAGATGGTAGCTGTGCATAGCCTGCAGCTGAGCGTCAAAGCTGAGGTCAAGCTGCTCTCCAAAGATCAGCGCATTCCCCGCAGAGTAGAGACTCAGCGTCTGCAGCGGGTAGTCTAGCTCTGACAGATAGCGCAGGCCATAGCCCGCTGAGATGATCAGATCATTTTTTCGCCAGGCGGCTGAGAGCACATTTACTCGTCCTCCTGATTGGAATACATTCTCCTCTTCAGCATTATCCAGCGCACGACTCGGATCAATCAACAAACGATTCTGATCATCTCGATATAGATAATCCGTCACTTTTGGCCCCTTCTGTGAGGCGTGATAGCTGAAGGAGGGCAGGTAGATCAGCCATTGGCTGCTGTCACGAAAATGATTCGCGTGAAGAACATCCACAGCCCGATCATCAGCATACAGCAGCGACTTATCAAATGACTGAGCCCATCCACCTAATGCAAAGCTTACACTAATCAGCATGACAAATATCCGTCGCATTATCTTTCTAGTTTTACTTGTAGCCCCAGCTGAATATCCACCATGTAGCTATCTAATATGCTAATGAAATCTTCTTGCCCAGGCGGCTGCCTCAGTCCGATCACCGCTCGCACAGCTGTTGCTAACGTGATCTGCTCTATCTTCTGACGATCAAAATCCTCACTGAAAACTTCTTGATCACCAGCAGTAACTTGGCCTTGGCTATCGATCCGAGCTGAGCCTATTTCTATCGGCTCTGAGAATAGTTGGGCCAGTTGCTCACCTGCATCATTCAAAAAGTCTAACTGAAGACTCACGCCAATCGGAAGCCCATTCTTCACACCAAGATTAAATGATAGCGCCTCTGCTTCTTGCAGTTCCAGCGTGTCTATAGGATAGCTATCAAATAGAAAGTAATCCTCTACTCGGCCACTCAGCGGTAATACTAACTCTGTGATGATGTTCAAAGCACCATCGTCTCTGATGAAGCCATCCTCCACGGCGCTGCCTCGGGGAAATATAATGGCATCAATATCAAATGTGACGGATTCTGAGCGCTCATCGATCAGCTCCAGAATATTAGAATTCTCCTTATTGAGGGTGATGACGGTCCGCTTAGATTGGCCCACTTCCTCCAGCCCTGGAAAGTCAAACTGGATGCCCCCTCTCTCAAATAGTGGACTCGCAAAAGGAAGGACTTCTCCATCAGCAGTCATGATATTTAGCTCATTGATTAGTGGCTCTACTGGTAGACCAAAAGAATTGTCCACGATCAGACGCAAAAATGGATCTTGGAATTCGACACTGCCGCTGATGTAGTTTCTAAATGCGTCTAAGGGAATGGACCCAGCGGGAATGTCAAACACCTGAGTCGAGAGCTGTCCTTCTACATATGAGAAAATGAGAAAATCAATTCTGGTCCTGACATCAGATATGATGACTCTTTCTCCTGAGGAGTTGCGCGCATCATACCGCACCGTAAGATTACTCAAGCCTTCACTCAGCTCCCACCCTGTCAATGACACAAAGGGTGATCTAATCTCCACTCCCGCTGAACTGGAAGGAATGTCCAACTGCACTTCGAACTCCTGCCCATCCTTAATGAGTGATGGTATACTGATCTTTATCTCGTAGGCATCAGAATCTAACACTCTCGCTTTGAATTGGATCGAGTTATTTTTGAATACAGCCTTACTGACATCAACACCCTGCACAAAGTCAAGTGATAATTGATGCACAGAATCCAGCAGGGGCACATCGAATAATACGGGAATGGGAAGTAATAACTCTGATGCAGAGATACTGAGCGCCTCGCTGTCATAGATTACGGAGAGCTCCCCGTCCGTGCCAACACTGAATCTAGCCCTGTCATCAGTATTCTCCAGGATCTCCTTCATTGATACCTGAGAGTCAATGATCGGTATGGCATAGTCTGCAGAGAAAGAAGCAGTCTCAGCCTCGTCTATATTCAGAAGGTCTCCACAGCTGAGCAGTGTCATGACGATGATCCCTGTAAAGTAAAACTTAGCCATATTGATAATCTGATCTACACGATAGTAGCACCCACCAAGCCCAATGCTAATAAAGTTCAGTGAGTACGAGAGTAAAAAGCTCACATCTTATAGACGCAGGAATTGGGCTAAGTCATACACTTATTCCAAATTAACTCAGCTTATCTGGTATTCTTGTCCCATAGCAGGTATCTCCACATCCTCAAATCCTGCATCATGCAGATAGGGCTTAAACTTCTGCTGCGTGTCATAATCGCCATGTACCAAGAAAAGTTTTTTCAATCCTAAGCGATGATTTTTGATGAAATTCAGCATCTCCAGCCGATCGGCATGTGCAGAGAATGACTCCATGATTTCAATGTTGGCCTTCACCTGGAGTATCTCGCCAAACATCTTGAGCTCTTTCACGCCAGCTCTGAGAATTCCGCCAGCCGTATTAGGCGCGCAGTATCCTACGATAAGGAAGGTGTTTTTCTCATTCTCTAATCCGTTGTACATGTGGTGCCTGATGCGGCCAGCATTCATCATACCAGAAGCACTAATGATGACCGCTGGCTTATTAGAGTGATTCAGAGCCTTGGATTCGTCCACTGACCTGATATAGGTCAAGGAGTTAAAACCAAAGGGATCCTTATCCACCAGCAGGTATTCACTTAGATTTTCGTCATAGCATTCTGGATGCGCACCGAATACCTGCGTGGCATTCACCGCCAGTGGGCTATCTACGTATACGGGTATCTTGGGTAGCTTGCCCGCATTGTACAGCTGATCCATCATGTAGACGATCTCCTGCGTTCTGCCCACGCTAAATGCAGGTATGATCAGCTTACCCTGATTCTCGACACAGGTCTGATGCAGCACTTCGAGAAACTTATCACTTTGCTGCGGCGGTAGTTCGTGCTCCTTATCACCATAGGTAGATTCACAGATCAAGTAGTCAGCTTTTGGCATCAGCTGCGGGTCTCTGAGTATGGGCCTGTCCTCTCTGCCGATGTCGCCCGTGAAGCCGATGGTCGTGACCTTATCTCCCTCCGTGATCTTCAAGGTCACCGAAGCACTACCAAGGATATGACCAGAATCTTTGTAACACACCTGTACATCCTTGTGTATGTTGAACCAGATGTCATAGTTATGCCCAATGTATCTAGACATCACCTCGGGTATGATGGTGCTCTCATAGAGCGGCTCTCTCAGCGTATACTTCTTGGATTTATTTTTCTTCTTCTTTTTCTTGATGATCTTCTGGTTGTAGTATTCTACATCCCGCTCTTGGATCTTAGCACTATCCAGCAGCATGATCGCACAGAGACTCCGGGTCGCATGCGTCGAATAGATCGGTCCTTTGAATCCGTCTTTTACCACCTTAGGTATCCGGCCACAGTGATCGATGTGGGCATGTGATAGGACCAGACAGTCCACCTCTTCTGGTTTAAAATACCACTGATTATTCTTCTCCCAGGTATCTTTACCGCCTTGGCACAGGCCACAGTCCAGCAGGATCTGAAATCCGTCATCTAATGTGATGAGGTGTGCGCTACCTGTGACTTCTCTTGCTGCTCCGCAGAATTTGATTTTCATAGACTTAAGATTATTTGAAGGCCGAATATAAGCTTATTCGATTTTAGATGAGAAAAATGCAAATTTTAAAAAAAAATGGTGCTTTTCTTAGGCTAATACGTATTGATATAACAACTATTTGTATATTGAATAAACAATTCCCGTTACAAAAATTTTTAAACCTTTAAGCGCCTGAGAATGCACAAATTTTATCAGTTTACCTGCTGGTCTCATACTAGACCTCCTATTACTTCATTTATCTTTTTATTCATCTTTATTTTCTTCCTTTCTTCGTCCTATGGACAAAAAGAAATAGAACAAGAAGATATAGATCGCAGCAAGAGACTGACCGCAGAGCAATTTCAATATGACAAACATAAAGACCATAGGGATGAAAATGGAATAGTTAGATGTGCCACTGTTCAAATGCAAGAAAGAATGTTTGAAGATCGTATGGACGATATGAGAAACAGGTTTGAAGCATTTATTAAGAGTTCATCTGGCACATGCGCATCTGCTACAGATGTTCTAACTGTACCTGTCGTATTCCACATATTGCACGACGGAGACCCCATTGGTACTGGTGAGAATATTGATGCAATATTTGTCGAAGAACAGATCAAACAAGCAAATATTGATTTTAGAAAAATAGCTGGAACAAGTGGTGATGGAGCTGGAGTAGATACCAGGATCCAGTTTATTCCTGCTACAGTCGACCCTCAAGGGAATATCATGACTGAACCAGGCATAAACCGAGTAGATGTCTCTGGAATGGTTGGCTTTGGCCCATATTCAGATGGCGTTGTCGAAGATGATCTTAAAGCACCCACAATTTGGAACCCAGATTTGTATTTTAATACATGGACTGTAGAATTAACTGGCGGTCTATTAGGTTATGCTCAGTTTCCAGAAGCACCAAGTTTAGCTGGTATTGGGACAGGAAACGGAATGGAGTCCACGGATGGAATAGTCGTACTTTTTAGTTCAGTAGGCAGTATAAATGTCCCATTTCCAGGTGCTGCACCATTCAATGCAGGACGAACTTGGACCCATGAAGCAGGACACTTCTTTGGATTAAGGCACATATGGGGTGATGGTGATTGTAGCGCTGATGATTTTTGCAGTGACACACCAAATGCTGGAAGCTCCACATCTGGATGTCCAATAAAGGATACATGCCCTGCAGATCCTGGAAATGATCAAGTAGAAAATTACATGGACTATAGTGATGATGCCTGTATGAATATATTCACAACGTGTCAGACGGATCGTATGAGAATTGTGATGGGATGCGGCAATGCAGGTTCTCCAAGAAGAGCTTCTTTATCTCAGTCACCCATAGGCACCACCGATGGTATTGTTCTGGTAACCGATGAACCTGAACTCACGGTTTGTTTTTCATCTGATGCAATAGCAAATTTTTCTGTCACTTATGTGGGTGGTGCTTCTGGAGATGCAACTCTGTCTGTGTCCGGTCTTCCGGCTAACATTACTCCTACTTTTTCTAATGATGTTGTCAATTCATCTGGACCTCAGACACTGACTCTCACAAATCTAAGCACTACAGCACCCGGAACTTATCCATTCACAATCAATGCTGCCGACGGAGTCAATCCTCAACAAGAAATACCAATGAGCCTTGTCATCGAGGGTACTGTTTCAGCCACTCCTACCTTGACCGTACCGACTATTGGAGCCACTGACGCTTTTGTATCCACTCTATTTGAGTGGTTGGCTACCTCTAATGCAACTGGATATGACATCCAAATCGCAACAGACCCGAATTTCACTACAATTGTTGAAATGAATAGTGGCTTAGAAGAACCAAGCTATACTGCCAACTCCTTATCAGCCACAACTACATATTATTGGAGAGTAAGAGGAGTCAGCTTATGCGGCGTCGGTCCTTGGTCAAGTGGAAGACCTTACACGACCGGAGACAAATCACCCTGTTTTGAGTTCATGGGTGGACCCTATTTTGATTTTAATGAAGTTGATTGTTTCCCAGAATGTCAGACACCATTGACCGTAAATTTTGAAGTTTGGGCTAATGAAGTATATGTAATAGATGGTATTACTGCGGGAGCTGAATATACCTTTGAGTTTTGTACCGGTTACGATCCAAGCGTGTGGTCAGCTAACATCACAGTCACTGATTTGAATTCAAATTTAATAGAGACTACACCAGGTTGTTCGATTACGTTCATCTCAACAGTAAGTGGTTCCATTGCAATCCTAATTACCAATGCTGACGATTGTGGTGGACCAGAAATAGCAATTGATAATGGCGCGCCTACTTTTCAGTGTACTGGTGGTGGAGCTAACTTACTAGATATTTGTCCAACATGTGTAGTACTTGAAGATTTCGAATCTGGAATACCTCCAGGCTGGTCCACTAATGTAACTGGAGCTTCTGGTCCTACGTGGACAAATGATGATTCAGGGATTGGCATCACACTTTTTGGAGATATTGCTTTTACAAATCCAGGAGAAGGGAATTGGCTTTATTATAATGATGATGCAGCGGGACCAAATGGTGAAAATAATGTTGCGACAGCGACGACTCCATCCTATGACATACAGGGATTAGAAAATATAATTCTAAAATTTGATTTTACTTTCCAAGATTTTGCTGGATCAGGAGATGCTATTTTATCCATTACAGATGGTGTTCAGACTTATTATTTTGACGGATCCGATTGGGTAGACGCACCATCAATCTGGCTGACTGAAGATGAGGAAGGAACATTTAATGAGTTGATCCCATTAAGTTTAGATTTATCTAACATTAGTGTGACACTCACCTATGATGATAATAATGATTGGGCTTGGGGCATTGGAATTGATAACTTTGGATTCTGTGGGTCGCCGAAGCTGATACCTACTATGGGAGAATGGGGTCTGATATGCTTAGGAATCATACTGATGATATTTAGTTTAGTTAGTATCAAACAAACAGACCAGATGACTACTCAGTCATAATCAGCTTTATAAACATAAATACATAGGGTGTCATTTAGTAATGACATCCTATTTTTATTGTAGTAGAGCTTATATCAAGTATCTGCTGCACAAAGGCTATAGATTGATTTCTTCTTTCTCACGAGACAGGATTTCTTTCATTCTCTTGCTTTACGACATTTCACTTCAGCAAAATTCTTGGCGGGTATCGGCCTTTTGATTTCCTGAGATAACACAATAACAAATGGCCATCAATTATTAATCGATAGCCATTATAATGAAGCTTTGCCTAATCTACTTTCCTAATTCCCCACCCTAAATGACCCATGCTGCATCTCCACCAGCAATTTCAATACAGGATCAGACCCATAGCTCCCTCTGTACTCATAGCTGTGTGACTCATCATCCACATGAGTGTAGTCAGGCTTATTTCTAAATTTAGGCTTCACGTGCTCTCCGTCAAAATCAAAGCTGAAGCCGTGCTGCAGGTCCAGCATCACTCCGGTATGCTGACTGTCGATATCAATCGATGCAGCCTGCTTAGCTACATCTTCTATTTCTAATTCTCCGTGCTGTAGGTAGAAGCTGCCCTCTTTATCCAGCCAATCAATGTTGATATCACTAAAGCCTCCGTCAAGCTCCACCACTGAAACCCACTCAATATCAAAATCATCAAATTTTCCATCATTCGTGAGTCGTTGGACAGTGCCGATGGTGATGTCGCTGTGTCGGGATTCGATATCTACTTCTACAGCTTCTTTCAGCTCGAAGTCTGAGTGTGACATATCCACCTCCACCATTTGAGCCCGATCCACGGTCAGTGACGAATGATGAAACTCCAAATCAAGATCCGCGGCGTCACCCATATCGATTTTACCATGCTTTAGCTCGATGTCAGCATTGCCAGTGATATCACCTATTCTGCCATTACCGTGCTTGATGTCTATGTCTAAATCACTATCCATACTCGGTATAATTACATCACCAAAGGCGTGATCAATCACAATCTGAGCTGTCGCAGGCAGGGTGACGGTATAGTCTATATCAAAGCTGATGTCATTATTCCAGTTTCCGCCGAACCAACCTTTCCATGAGCTCCCACCTGAATCGACATCCAGCTCAGTCGTAGCTGATACTCTTCTGGTCGATGCATCAAAATCCACAGTTATCCCATCCAGGATGGCCTGAGCTTTCTTTTCACTGCTGGCATCCACCGTGATCAGAATATCAAAGCTGACCTTATCTTGATCACCCAAGACAAAATTGATATTACCATGTCTGGATTCTATATCGATGATGGCATCGCTGCTGATGCTGAATTCTTTATTGATTTCCTTTTGGTACTCTCTGGATTGGAGCGTGCTCATTGGCACAAGTCCGACCAGCAGAATGAGGAATTTACATATTGACTTTCTCATCTTGATTGAGGTTTAATTTGTCCTGACTTTGTAATTTATCTAATACGATAGATAGTAATTCGAGTTTTGATTTATAGTGCTCTATCATCGCTTCGACGATCATCTCTTCGTCGCCGACGCCTTCTGATAATAGCTCGCTTTTAAGTTCTTGGTAGACTGCATCCAGCTGCTTCAAGTCCTGCTGCACGATCTCTTGCTGGCCCAATGCTTGGACCTTATCTATTTTATAATTGACCATCTGCTGGTAGTGCTTCTCTGCTTCGAGATAATCCGGGTGTGTGGCTAATAGCTTACTCTCTAAGGAAGGCTTCGCATACTGTATACCCATGGCCACGCCTGCACAGATCAGGACTGCCGCGGCTGCCGCAATAGAGAGGAAAAACCCGAGTCTGAAGACTGGCTTCTCTGGCTTCTTATCCAGCTCCTTCTCGATCGCCGTCCACACTAATGCAGGTGCCTTCTCATTATTAAACTCCCTTTGCTTAGATTCTATGTATGCCTCTAATTTATCTTTCTGCATTTTACTTTATTATCGATTGTATTTTTCAGCTATGATTCTCTTGACATGTTGCTTTGCTCGGCTGTATTGAGACTTACTATTAGCCTGAGAGGTGCCTAAGATTTCTGCTATCTCATTATGATCATAGCCCTCAAAAGCGTACATGGTGAAAACAGCCCGGTACCCATCCGCAAGCTCTTTGACAGCCTCTTTGACAATATCCACATTGTAGTCAGGCTCTTCATTGATGTCTTCCACTATCTCTATCCGATCTGTGATCTCTTCAAAGTACATTTTGCGTTTTTTTAAATGATCAATGCAATTGTTCACAATGATCCGCTTGATCCACGCACCTGGTGTCGACTTGTACTCGTATTGATTTAGACTTTTGAATATCTTCACAAATGACATCTGCAGCACATCCTCAGCATCCATCTCATGCTTCAGCATCCTCAGGCATATGTTATACATAGCATCAGAATACTTCCTGTACAGTCTAAACTGGGCATCTCTGTCCCCAGCTTTACACAGCTCGATCAAATCTCGTTGATAGTCAAGTTTTTCCAAGTATAAGATAGTTTCTAAAGCAAAAGACTCAGATTAAACAGATAGGTTGCATCAGCATAAAATTTAATTACTGAGATATTAAATCTAATATAGGACCACCCATTGTGGTTTCGTTATTAACTTCGAAATTTTAAAATGTACTCATTAAGTATTGGCCTGCAAAACAAACTATCAGGTCATTTTTACATTATATTTGTACACTTAGTTAACAATTAATTTAATTAACAAATGGAGACAGTTTTTATTTGCGCTGCTAAACGTACCCCACTCGGTAGCTTCGGAGGCATGCTATCGTCAATACCCGCTACTAGATTGGGAGCTCACAGCATAGAAGCAGCCTTAGGACATGCCGGCGTCAATGCTGCCATGGTAGATGAAGTATTTTTTGGTAATGTCTGTTCCGCTAATCTTGGTCAAGCACCTGCAAGACAAGCTGCTATATATGCTGGTATTCCTAATACGGTACCCTGTACCACGGTGAATAAGGTCTGCTCTTCAGGAGCGAAAGCCATCATGATCGGTGCTCAGAGCATCATGCTAGGGCACAATGACATCGTCGTAGCAGGAGGCATGGAGAATATGTCTGCTGTCCCCTACTACGTACCAAAAGCAAGATTTGGATATAAATATGGAGACAGTACACTGGTCGATGGACTGGCTAAAGATGGTCTCATGGATGCCTTTGATCAAGGTGTCATGGGTGCATTTGGCGATGCTACAGCTGCCAAATACGACATCACAAGAGAAGATCAAGATGCGTATGCCATCAGATCATATCAAAACTCTGTCAAAGCAACGGAAAGCGGGCAGCTCAGTGCTGAAATAGCACCCTACTCCATCCCCCAGAGAAAGGGAGATCCAGTCGTCATGACGGAAGACGAAGAGCCTAAAAAGGTCAATTTTGATAAAATACCTAAGCTCAGGGCTGCCTTCAGCAAGGATGGTACGGTGACAGCTGCCAATGCCTCTACCATCAATGATGGTGCAGCGGCCTTGGTCTTAGCCAGCGAGCGCAAAGTAAAAGAACTGGGCCTGACACCAATAGCTAGAATCGTCAGCTTTGCCGATGCCGCTCATGAGCCTGAATGGTTCACCACAGCACCTGCTAAGGCCACTCCAGTCGCCTTAGAAAGAGCAGGCATGAGCATCAGAGACATTGACTACTTCGAAGTGAATGAAGCATTCAGCGTGGTACCATTAGTCTACAACAAACTACTGGATGTGGATCCTGCTAAGGTCAATGTATTCGGTGGAGCCGTATCTGTAGGGCATCCTCTCGGCGCTTCAGGCGCAAGGATCGTGACGACTCTCTGCAATGTATTACACCAGCACGGAGCCTCTAAGGGGCTGGCTGCCATCTGCAATGGCGGTGGTGGTGCATCAGCTCTCATCATCGAAAAAGTATAAGTATGAGCAACTACGAAAACCTAAGTATAGATAATCAAGAGGGCATTGTCCTATTGACCATCAACAGGCCCAAAGCACTGAATGCGCTGAACGGCCTCACACTCAAAGAGCTGGACCAAGCCTTCAGTGAAGACCTGAAAAATGATGAGCAGGTGAAAGCCGTGATCATCACGGGTGCGGGGGATAAGTCATTCGTGGCTGGTGCGGACATCAAAGAATTCTTACATATCCCAGCAGGTGAAGGCGGCCAATTCGCTAAGCGGGGCCATGACATCTTTTTTGCCATCGAGAACTTTCCCAAGCCTGTCATAGCAGCCGTGAATGGCTATGCCTTGGGTGGCGGCTGCGAGCTGGCCATGGCCTGCCACATCAGAGTGGCATCATCCAAAGCTAAGTTTGGCCAGCCAGAAGTCAATCTGGGTATCCTACCAGGCTATGGGGGCACACAGAGACTGACTAAGCTGGTAGGTCGGGGCAGGGCCATGGAGCTCATCCTGACAGGTGATATGATCGATGCAGCTGAAGCTTACAGAATAGGTCTGGCTAACCAGGTCACAGAGCCCGGTGAAGAAGTGGCCAAGGCTAGAGAAATCGCCACCAAAATCATTAAGAAAGCACCACTCGCCATAGCAGAATCAATCAAAGCCATCAATGCCTGCGAGACCGAGGGTGCTAACGGTTATGATACAGAATGCGAAGCCTTTGGTATGCTCACTGCCTCAGCGGATTTTCAAGAAGGGGCTGCTGCATTCATAGAAAAAAGAAAAGCCAATTTCAAAGGAGTATAATCTACAACTCGTCGCTATGTATAAACTCAAAATAGGAAGCCAAGACTACGATCTCTCAGAAGATGATATCCAAGCTGCCGATCTCATATCCTCTGGTACCGATGAACTCAGTATCATACAGGGCCATAAATCATACACGGTAAAGTGCATCGCCAGAGACTTGGATACTAAGACCTATCAAGTCGAGATAGATGGTCAACGGATCGATGTGGCTATTGAAGATGAGTATGACCAACTGATTGACCAGCTGGGCTTCTCCAGAGAAGAAATAAAGATCATCAAAGATGTGAAAGCGCCCATGCCAGGACTGCTCTTAGAGCTACTGGTGCAGCCTGGTGATGAGGTAGAGACAGGATCACCACTTCTGATCCTGGAAGCCATGAAAATGGAAAATGTCATCAAAGCTCAAGGTGTAGGCGTGGTAAAACAAATTCTGGTCTCAAAGGCTACCCCTGTGGAGAAAGGCCAAATACTAATCGAAATGGAATAATGCCCTTTAAACCAACATCAAAAGATACCTGGCTCAGTAAGACTGAAGCTGACCTGAAAGGCAGACCACTCTCTGACTTGGACTTCGTCATCACTGACAGCATCAGGCAGGCAGCACTGACTCATCAGGATGATCTCAGTCATGCTGCATTAGAGCCTCTCATCGGTGCCAAGTCAGACAATCAGTGGAAAATCGGTGAGCTCATCCCCTTAGATAAAGGTGAAAAAATAGCCAATGAAATGGCAATCGCCGCTCTGGAAGGAGGCGCTACAGCGCTGGCATTTCATCACGGACCGACGCTGGATCTCAGCCAACTGCTGCAAGGCATCAACTTGGAGTGGATCAGCACTTCCTTTCACGGGGAGCAAGATCTGGTAGCGGATTTCGTCCAGATTGCCAAGCAAGAAAAAAAACAAGATTTATCTCTGATCCAGTGCGGATTCTACAATACACCCGTCAATAAAATCGCAAGCTATTACAAAGAACTGCCGCTGGGTCGATTTCAGATCATTCAGACTGAAGGCCATCAGGATGTGGCTGAAGAAATTGCTGCGCTTGCACTGGCCTACACCACCATGATCGAGCAAATAGAAGAGGAGGACATAGAGGTATTGAATGCGCTGACGATACAAATCAGCATGACTGACCTGTTCTTAGTAAATGTCTCAAAGATCAGAGCCCTCAAACTCATCCTGGCCCAAATCCAGGACGCCTACGGGATCCAAGTGGATATGCCACAGCTACGAGCGACCATAGCCAAAGAGGCAATGACAGAAGATGCCGACTACAACAAAATAAAAATGATGCCCCACGCGCTATCTGCGCTCATCGGCGGCGTGGACGAATTATTCCTACCACCCTCCACCACGGCATCAGAGCAAGCATCTTTCAATCATAGAATATCACGAAACATCAATCACCTGCTGGAGTTAGAATCTTTCATGGATCGAGTCATCGATCCTGCAGCGGGAAGTTACTACATCGAGACACTGACTGATAAAATCGCCACTCAGTCCTGGAGCATTTTCCAACAAAAACACAAGCAAGCCTGATGAAGAAAATACTTATCGCCAATAGAGGAGAGATAGCACTACGCATCATGAGGACAGCCAAGAAAATGGGTATCGCTACCGTAGCTGTCTACTCAGAAGCTGACCGCCACGCGCCGCATGTGCGCTACGCTGATGAGGCCGTCCTGCTGGGACCAGCTCCCAGCAATCAGTCCTATCTACTCGGAGATAAAATCATAGAGTTCTCAAAGCAGCTGGGCGTTGATGGCATTCATCCTGGCTACGGATTTCTGAGTGAAAATGCAGGCTTTGCCAAGCAAGTCTCAGACGCAGGCATCACCTTCATCGGGCCTAATGCGCATGCCATAGAGGTGATGGGCAGCAAGCTGGCTGCTAAGGATACCGTCAAAGCCTACGACATACCAATGGTACCTGGTGTGGATGAAGCCATCACCGATATCGGAGAGGCAAAGACCATTGCCAAGACCATAGGCTACCCCATCCTGATTAAAGCCTCTGCCGGTGGTGGAGGTAAGGGTATGAGAATCGTAGAGCAAGAGTCTGACTTTGAGTCCCAGATGGACCGAGCCGTCAGCGAGGCCATGTCAGCCTTTGGCGATGGCGCAGTCTTCATTGAGAAATACGTGAAATCACCCCGACACATAGAGATACAAGTGCTCGCTGATAGTCATGGCAACACCGTACACCTGTTTGAACGAGAGTGCAGCGTACAGCGCAGACATCAGAAAGTAGTGGAAGAAGCACCCTCAGCCGTACTCACTCCAGCCCTGCGCGAAGAGATGGGAGCCGCCGCAGTGAGAGTCGCCCAATCCTGCCAGTATCTGGGGGCAGGCACAGTGGAGTTCTTGCTGGATGATCAGTTGAATTTTTACTTTTTAGAAATGAATACCAGGCTGCAAGTGGAGCATCCCGTCACAGAGCTGATCACTGGCGTGGATCTCGTAGAGGAGCAGATTAAAATAGCCAGAGGTGAGGCTCTATCCTTCACTCAGGAAGACCTCCGCATCAAAGGGCATGCTCTAGAGCTACGGGTCTATGCAGAGGACCCATACAATCAATTTCTACCAAGTGTAGGCACTTTAGAAAAATACCAGAAGCCTGGCCCAGAGCTGGCTAGAGTGGATGATGGCTATGAGGAGGGCATGGAGATACCCATCTACTATGATCCCATGATCGCTAAGCTGATTGTCTATGCTGACACGCGCAAAGAAGCCATAGATAAAATGAAGGAAGCCATCAATCATTACCATATAGAAGGCATCGCGACCACCCTGCCCTTTGGAGCATTCACCTGTTCGCATGAGGCATTCGTATCAGGCCATTTTGACACTCATTTTGTCAAGGACTATTTCAATCCTGAAGAAGTACAATCGGATCCCGTAGAAAAAATAGCTGCCTTAGCCGCACTAAAATTTCACCTGCAGGATAAAGAAAAAATAGCGGTAGCCGATCAAGAGAAACCAGAATGGCATGCTAAACGTAGCTCAAATTAATAACCGTGAAAGCAGTTGATTTTTCGAACATATCATTCAAGAGGACTAAGCCCCTGTCCAGTGTGGAGCTAAAAGAGACGCACAAGACTCCCGAAGGCATCAACATCAAGTCGGTCTACGGACCCGATGACATATCTGAGTGCGAGCACCTGGGCTATGTGTCAGGTATAGCACCATACCTGAGGGGACCATACAGCTCCATGTATGCCGTCAGGCCATGGACCATCAGGCAGTATGCAGGATTCTCCACAGCAGAAAAAAGTAATGCCTTCTATAGGCGAAACCTGGAGCAGGGTCAGAAAGGACTGTCCGTGGCTTTTGATCTGGCTACACACCGTGGCTATGACTCTGATCACGAGCGAGTACCTGGTGATGTGGGCATGGCAGGAGTCGCCATTGACTCCGTAGAGGATATGAAGATTCTCTTCGATCAGATACCTCTGGATCAGATGTCAGTCTCCATGACCATGAATGGTGCCGTGATCCCGATCATGGCATTCTACATCGTAGCAGCGGAAGAGCAGGGCATAGCACAGCACCTACTCAGTGGGACTATCCAAAATGATATCCTGAAGGAATTCATGGTGCGCAATACCTACATCTATCCGCCTAAGCCATCCATGCGCATCATTGCTGATATATTCGAGTATAGCTCGCAGCACATGCCCAAGTTCAATTCCATCAGTGTATCCGGCTATCACATGCATGAGGCTGGTGCGCCCGCCCATTTGGAGCTGGCCTATACGCTAGCTGATGGATTAGAATACCTAAAGGCTGGTATGAGTACGGGCTTAGAGATCGATGATTTTGCCCCGCGCATCTCGTTCTTTTGGGGCATCGGCATGAACTTCTTCATGGAGATCGCTAAGATGCGAGCGGCCCGTGTGATCTGGGCAGAAATCGTCCAGCGGTTCGATCCTAAGAATCCAAAATCCATGGCCCTCCGTACCCACTGCCAGACCTCTGGCTGGAGTCTTACCGCCCAAGATCCGTACAATAACATCGGCAGAACCTGTGTCGAAGCTATGGCAGCCATTTTCGGTGGCACTCAGTCGCTGCATACGAATTCGCTGGATGAAGCCTTGGCACTGCCCACGGACTACTCCGCCAAAATAGCCAGAGACACACAGAAATACCTGCAGACAGAGACTGGCATCACCAAAGCTGTAGACCCTTGGGGAGGCTCTTATTACGTAGAGTATTTGACTCAGGAAATCATGAAAGAAGCCTGGGCACTGATCAATGAAGTGGAGAGTCTGGGAGGCATGGCCAGTGCGATAGAAAAAGGAGTGCCCAAAATGCGTATCGAAGAAGCAGCGGCCAGAAAGCAGGCCAGAATAGATGCAGGTCAAGATCAAATCGTAGGTGTCAATGTATTTACCGTAAAGGATAGCCCTGTGCTGGATGTACTCCAAGTGGACAATACCGCCGTCAGAGAATCTCAGATCAAAAGAATCAAAGACATCAAAGCCAGCAGAGACAATGCAAAAGTAGAGGCAGCACTCACCCAACTCAGACTCTGCGCTCATAGAGGTGAAGGAAATCTCTTATCTTTTGCTGTAGAAGCGGCGAGACACAGAGCCACCCTCGGCGAAATATCCGCTACCATGGAGGAAGAGTTCGGTCGCTACACAGCGAAACACCAAACCATACAAGGCGTATACTTGAAAGAAATAGCATCAAACGAAGCATTCCAAAAAGCACAGGCACTGTCTGATCAATTCGCTGAATTAGACGGCAGACGGCCACGCATCATGATCGCCAAACTGGGCCAAGACGGACATGACAGAGGCGCTAAGGTCATCGCTACGAGCTTTGCTGATATCGGATTCGATGTGGATATCGGGCCCCTATTCCAGACGCCTAAAGAAGCAGCGATACAGGCGGCAGAGAATGATGTGCACGTCCTCGGCATCTCATCCTTAGCGGGAGGACATAAGACACTAGTACCCCGTAGCATTGAGGCGCTGGCCTCAGTTGGCAGAGGCGACATTAAGGTCATCGCGGGAGGTGTCATCCCTCCACAAGATTATGACTTCTTATATGAATCAGGTGTCATCGGTGTGTTCGGTCCTGGGACCGTCATCGCTGAGGCCGCAAGTGAAATTTTACAATTGTTGATTAAGGAATATGAAGAATAAATACCAAGACCTACAGGAGAAACTTGATGCTTCTGCCCTCGGCGGTGGCCAAGCCAGAATCGATAAGCAGCACCAAAAAGGAAAGCTGACTGCCAGAGAGCGCGTCCACTTCTTAATGGATGAGGGATCATTCGAAGAGATCGGCGCACTGGTCACTCATCGGACGAAAGACTTCGGTATGGAGGACCAGCAATTCTATGGTGACGGTGTGGTCACGGGCTACGGCACGGTGAAAGGTAGACTGGTGTATGTCTTCGCACAGGACTTCACTGTCTTCGGCGGAGCTCTCTCAGAAACCCACGCCGAAAAGATCTGTAAGATCATGGACCTGGCTATGCAGAACGGTGCCCCGGTGATCGGCCTGAATGACAGTGGCGGCGCTAGAATCCAAGAAGGCGTCAGGTCACTTGGTGGCTACGCGGATATATTCTATCGCAATGTGCAATCCTCAGGCGTCATCCCACAGATATCAGCGATCATGGGCCCCTGCGCTGGCGGAGCTGTATACTCTCCCGCTATGACAGATTTCACCATCATGGTGGAAGGCACCAGCTACATGTTCGTCACTGGGCCAAACGTGGTGAAGACTGTGACTAATGAAGAAGTCTCTTCAGAAGATCTTGGCGGAGCCAGTGCCCACTCTACTAAGTCAGGTGTCACCCACCTGACAGCCACAAATGACATCATCTGCATCGAAAAAATTAAAACGCTGCTGAGCTATATCCCGCAAAACTGTGAAGAGAAGCCAGCCAAGCTAGATTACGAAGTGAAAGAAGAATACAGAGACCAGCTGGAAGAGGTTATCCCAGAAAGTGCCAGTCAGCCTTATGACATTAGAGACGTGATCCATGGCACTTGTGATGAAGCATCTTTTTTCGAAATTCACGAGAACTATGCTGATAATATTGTGGTTGGCTTTGCGCGACTCGCAGGCAGAAGCATCGGCATCGTGGCGAATCAGCCTATGAGCCTCGCTGGAGTACTGGATGTAGAAAGCTCCAAGAAAGCCGCCCGATTTACCCGATTCTGTGATTGCTTCAATATCCCCCTACTGGTCCTGGTGGATGTGCCTGGCTTTCTACCCGGCACGGATCAAGAGTGGAATGGGATCATCACGAATGGAGCCAAGCTCCTCTACGCGCTGAGTGAAGCGACCGTCCCACGGATATCAGTGATCACCAGAAAAGCCTACGGCGGAGCCTATGATGTGATGAACTCTAAGCACATTGGGGCTGATATGAATTTCGCCTGGCCATCCGCAGAGATAGCCGTGATGGGAGCTAAGGGAGCCAGTGAGATTATCTTCAAGAAAGAGATCAAGGCTGCAGCAGATCCACAAGCGAAGCTGGCTGAAAAAGAAAATGAATACGCCACCCTCTTTGCTAATCCCTACAGTGCGGCAGAACGTGGCTTCATCGATGAGGTCATCTATCCGCGCGAGACCAGAAGAAAATTGATCAAGGCCTTCGCCATGTTGGAGAATAAAGTGGTAAGCCTGCCCAAGAAAAAGCACGGAAATATTCCGCTTTAGTCAGCGGCTCATGATGACCAATAGATAATAAGGCTTTGGCAATAATGGTTATCTATGTAGATACTCTTTATTAGATATGGCGCGAGTCACGAAGTACATTATAGGATTTATCATACTGGCCATACTGCTCGCAGGCACATGGTTCGCTGGGTATCAGAGTTCCATTTTCAAATCAGTGGAGCGAGAGTCGGCAGAAGTCATCCTAGAGCGCATCGAGAAGGTTGCTAAATTAGCCACGGTAGAAGGTCACTTCGCTGAGATATTTGATTATCGCCAATCCTATGCCAACTGGCCATTCGAGAAGAAAGCCTTAGTCAAAGTGAAAGCTAAAGCCTTGGTCGGCTACGACCTGGAATCACTGCAAATGGATATTGACGAAACCACAATGACGGTCAGGATCAGTCAGCTGCCAGAACCAGAATTACTATCCTTGGACCATGATCTGGAATACTACGATCTACAAGAGGGGCTCTTCAATCGCTTTTCCCCTGAGGACCTCACCAATATCAATAAGCGGGCAAAGAATTTCATCGTCGATAAGGTAGAGCATAGTGATCTATTCTCAGAATCAGAACAGCAAAAACAAGACTTTTTAGAGCTGCTGCAGCTGGGACTCAAGGCAACAGGCTGGACCTTAGTGGTGGATGAGCAGAATTTTTTGAATTAGCGCTGGCCCCAGAAGCCAAATTAATTTAAAGCGAATCAAGCTTTTAATCCGAATAAAGGTCTTAGTAAGCCCACTCTGCGAATCACGAACTCATATAATAACCAGCTGATGAAAAAAGTACCCAAAGCCAACAGAAAAAACTTAACACCCAGGCTCAAATCTACATTCATGATGAAATAACAAAGAATGACTTGCACAGTCTGATGCAAAATGTAGAATGGGTAAACAGCTGTATTACAATAACTCAATAAAGAGCTCTTCCGATTCAAATATTTGGCAGCGTAGCCAAACAATACAAATATCCATGACCAAGTATTGACTATTTTGAGCAAGCCTTCAGCTACATGAATGGCTAAGCCATCCTCCAAAAATACCCAAATAAAAACCTGTGCTAAAAAACAAAGTAGACCAAGAATCAGTGCAGCAAATTTTATGCGATTGACTGCTCCCCAAAATGCTACCTGACATCTCATTATGAGAAAACCGATAAGAAAGAATAAACAAAAATAAGACAAAGCAAACCAATCACCCACCAAGGCATGCGTTTCATCAAAAAACGGTTCTACAAAAATTTCAACTACGTAAAGCGGAATCGCGACAATGTATAATCCAAAGGGCCGCTCGATCACACGAGCAAACCAAGTCAGAAATCCTGATTGTGGGTGATCTCTCAGGTAAGTGAAGAGTGGTATCAAAACCAAGGAGAATATCAAAAGGTATGGCAAAAACCATAGATGATGCCAACTGATATTACCGACTGGATAAATACCTTGATACGCCGCCCCCAACAAAAAATCGATGTAAGTCCCGCTGAATACCTCTGCATGGAGTCGTTCAACATATACCTGAGGAGGTATGATCATCAACATACCAAAGATCAAGGGTAATCCCAATCGCTTTAAACGCTCCCAAGCGAAAGTTCTCCCAGACCTATAAGCCAAAGCAAAACTGGTCCCCATGCCAGAAATCACAAATAGTATGGGTAGTCTCCACTGATTGATAAACAGCATGGGCCAGGTCATCCAATCGTAGATTATATGGTTCTTCAGATGCCAATCCCAGGGTACGAAGAACATACCGACGTGGTAGAATATTAATAATGCAAATACCAAAACACGTAGCCAATCCAGATCATATCTTCTTATTTTTCCCATATCTCTGAGTTAATTATCTCAGATCAAATGTCATCTCATTTTAAGCTAAAAGCCAATATTTGCAGGGTTCAGAAGTAGCATATTGTAATTTCGTACTAATCATATCAGACATAAACCATTACATAGGTGATCAGTGAAGAAATAAACAGTCTTAGCTAGTTTGGAAAGCTTTCGGAGTCATACCCTTCTGCTTCTTGAATGATGTATAGAATGACGACTTGGACCGAAATCCCACACTTTGACCGATCCCTTCAATACTGAGGTGAGCATATGACTCATCCTTAAGTCTCAGCTGACTTTCAGAGATCCGGTATTGGTTCACGAACTCACTAAAATTGATACTTAAAGAGGTATTCACACTTTGAGAAATATAATTCGCGCTCACCTGCATCTCAGCTGCCAGATGCTTCAGATTAAATCCAGCATCTAAGTAGGGACGATGTGTATCCATATAAGCTCTCACCTGACCTAAGAGTTCGCTATGATCTTCGCCCAGGCCTGAGGTCTCATATTTATCCGCGATCCAAGATGCTTCGAATAGCCTTGACTCATTGATCACAAAATAGGCTGCCGCAAAAATCAAATAGCTGATAAAAATGCCGATAAGGTGATCACCTAAATCATGATCATATGAAGAAAAAATATACAGCACAAAGAGAAAAAACCCGATCGTCAAAATCAGGGTATTTCTAACAAATATTAATTTCCTCGATTTCAGATGAAACACTGATTTTATCTCACGGAACTTTACTGTTTTAAAATTTACACAAAAAATAAGTATAACGTAGCTCAACGCTGAGATAAAAATAAGCTCTCGGTGCAGACCTCTCAGACCAGTCGGGTCCACTGGAATGGTGGGATCAAAATCAATACGCTGTAACTCTGGATGAAAGGCGTCAATGAGTGCATTGATCTTGATTTCAGCTGGCTGAACAAAAAAGAAACATTCACTTAGTAGATAGAGTATAGGCAAAATCAGATGAATCCAATCTTTTCGCCATAAAAATGGTCGACGTGTATTGATGCTCTGGACCAAGAAATAGACAAGGGGAATAACCAAAATGACCAAAAATTCGGTTGTATCGATCAGGTGCGGATAATACTTCAAATGTCCTGTGTAGCTCAAGCCCAAATCTGCTAAGACCAAGATCATGCATAGTACGACCGCACAAAGAATCTTGGTGGAGTGCGTGGTAGACTTCCAGCGACTGAGGATCGACAGGACTAACACAGCCCCCAGTATTACACCCGAGAACATCACATATGAAAATATGTCATGCCTGATGGGTATTGATCTGATCACCATGTCTAATTCAGTCATCATAACAAAGTAGTAAGATTTTTTAAACTTTGACAAGCGCTCAGTATCTGAATAGAGTTAGTAAATTTAGGAACACAATCAATCAACCATAATGAATCAGATAAAATGGGGTGTCGACTTGGGAGGCACTAAAATAGAAGCTGCCGTGTATGAAATGAGCGGTACCGAGGTAAAGGTGATCTGTCGAAAACGCTTACCTACAGAATCTGTGAAGGGCTACGACCACATCTGCCAGCAAGTCATCTCTCTGATCCAGCAAGTCAGAGACGAGACCCAACTCATCCCAGCTCATATCGGCTTCTCCACTCCAGGTACTGTGGAACCTTCCACTGGCCTAATGAAAAACTGCAATACCACCTGCATGAATGGGCAAGCCATGAAAGCAGATCTGGAGCAAGGCCTTGGCGTACCTATCAGCCTCACGAACGATGCTAACTGTTTTGCCCTGGCCGAGGCAAGATTAGGAATCGTAAGAGACAAGACGCCTGATGCCCAAGTGGTATTCGGCGTGATCATGGGTAGTGGCTGTGGCGGAGGAGTGATCATAGAGGGCAAGTCCATCACAGGACTGCACGGCATCGGTGGTGAGTGGGGGCACAACTTCCTGGATGAGTCAGGAGAAGACTGCTACTGCGGCTCTCATGGCTGCAATGAGACCATCATCTCTGGCCCCGCCCTGCAACGCTACTATCATCAGCTTTCTGGAAAAGAGAGGACCATGCAAGAAATCACGATGCTCTATCGAACAGGAGAAGATGTCCATGCGACGGCCACGCTGCATCGTCTATTCTCCATGTTTGGAAAAGCTATCTCGGTCATCATTAACATCTTAGATCCTGATGCCATTGTCCTTGGTGGAGGACTGGGCAATATTGATGAGCTGTACACACATGGAGTCGAAGAAGTGAAAAAGCATATATTTAATAAAGGGGTGGTGAATACGCCATTCCTAAAACCTAAACTGGGCGATAGTGCAGGGGTGTTTGGAGCGGGGCTGGTCTTCTCAGATTAACATCGTTTAGTTAATTTCAGAATTGTTAAACCGATAAATCAATGAAACGAAGAAGCTTTATAAAAGACGTGTCCTTGCTTGGTCCAGCACTCGCGCTAAGTGCCTGTGCTTCGCAAAATAAAAATAAGGTCATATCATCCGTAAAGTCCTCTCCTAAGACCAATTTAGGAATCGCCTTGGTCGGCCTGGGAGACTACAGCAAAGATCAATTAGCGCCTGCACTGCAGCGGACTGAGCGGTGTCACTTAGCTGGTATTGTCACTGGTAGTCCTGATAAAATTCCTGAGTGGCAGCAGAAATATAGCATTAAGGATGCTAATGTCTATAATTACGACAACATGGGTAAGATTGCCGATAATGATGACATCGATGTAATCTATATCGTCTTGCCGACAGCGCTGCACGCAGAGTATGCCATTAAAGCCGCTGAAGCTGGTAAGCATGTATGGTGTGAAAAACCAATGGCCATGACTGCTAAAGACTGTCAATCCGTGATCGATGCCTGCCGCAAGAATGGGGTGACACTATCCATCGGATACCGGATGATGCACGAGACGAATACCATAGAGCTGATCTCATACAGAGACACCAAGCCATTCGGCGAGATCAAGAGCGTCAATGCCGAGGCATGCTATAGCGGCGGCGGACCCAGGTCCTGGAGAGCCATCAAATCCATGGGTGGCGGAGCCATGTATGACATGGGTGTCTATACAGTGAATGGCATCAGATACGCTACCGGTTTAGAACCTGTAGAAGTCCTATCAGCAAGACATATTATTGATCGGCCAGAACTATTCGCAGAGGTAGACGAGACGACAGAATACGAGCTGCTCATGTCAAATGGAATAAAAGCCACCGGTCTCGCCAGCGTCGGAAAGAGAAATAACATCCTCCAAGTAGACTGCGAATCAGGATGGTACAATGTATCACCAATGCAATCTTACTACGGTGTCTCAGGAGAGCGGAGTGATGGCCATAGACTCGATGCAGCCATCTACTGCCAGCAGTGCCTACAAATGGATAATGACGCACTGGCGATCATGAACCAGACGCCTGTCAGGTGTCCTGGAGAAATGGGGATGAGAGACATCGAGATCATCGAAGGTATATTTAAGTCTGCAGCGACTGGCAGGTCTGTGGATGTTAGCTTGACTTAAGTTATAGAATTATGAACAGCGATTGGTGCAAAATAAGCATCAATGTTCGGGTGGTATTTCTTAGTGTGCCGTGCGAAATAATGCACGGCAAAAAGTCCTGTGTAGGGGCCAATTTATTAAAACTAATTACTTCGACAAATGAAGGGATCGTATAAGGACATTCACAAACTTAAGCTAACTGAGATTCAAGACGAAGAATTGAATGCCTTTAAGGTACACTGCCCATCTTGTGAATCTTTGATCCCTGCTACAGACATCAACATCAACGACAAAATAGCAAAATGTGTCTCTTGTAATTCATTATTTCCCGTACAGACAGAAAAGATCAAAAGAAATAATAATACTCTGGTCATCCCACAGAGCATAAGCATATCTGATGTCCAGGATACCACACACATCCAACTCCGAGATAAAAAGGGGATCAAAGGATTTATGTACCTCCTCGCTTTTGTCAGTATATCAGCCTCACTCCTGCTCTACTACAACGGCATAAATGAGATGACAATGACTTTAATGATTTCAGCTTGGTCATTCACCTTGTGGTACTTTTATATCTATCGAGACCAGACACAGAAAATCAATCTTGAGATTGATCGTGATGACTTGACAATGGAGTACGATCCTTGGTTCTTCACCCTAAAAAAAGTAATCGCCATTGACACCATCCAGGAAGTATACATTCAAAAGACTGGAGATCCCTATGGCTCAAATAAGGAGTATTATCAAGTACTGCTGAAACTAAATAAGAATACGGGCATAGAGAACATAAAACTAATACCTTGGACATTCCTAAGCTTAGAAGAGGCGAGCTACTTAGAGCAAGAAATTAAAGACAAAATCGAAATATATCGATCTTAGAAATGATTGAGTTCATTCCTGTGGATCTAACTTAGCCCTCAGTGTACGAGCCCTAAGGTCTTCTCCATCGTGCGACCAGCCTGGTGCGAGAAATATATACTTCAGTCGATTAATCCACTTATCGGAGCGCATCACATCCTTCCAAATAGAAAGGTATTCATGTGAAGCGACGTAGACTGGATTGTACGAATCAATATTTTGAGTCAGGCCATAAACCGGTTTTTCTTCTGGAAGCTCTTTAGAAAAAGTACCAAATAGCCGATCCCAGATGATCAGCACACCACCATGATTACAGTCCAGGTACCTGATATTAGAAGCATGATGCACTCGATGATGCGAGGGCGTATTAAAGATATACTCGAACCAAGCGGGTGTCCGCTGCACGAGTTCGGTATGGACCCAGAACTGGTAGATCAAATTTATTGAAAGTACCGTGAAGATCATCAAGGCATCAAAGCCCAACAAAGGCAGCCACAACCAAAAGAAATACTTATGCACTCGCTCTCCTACTCCTTGTCTGAGTGCCGTGGCAAAGTTAAGCTTGACCGAAGAATGGTGAGGCACATGTCCCGCCCAGAACAACCTGACTTCATGATTCAGCCTATGAAACCAGTAATAAGAAAAATCATCAAGAAAAAATAACAATACCCACGCCCACCATTGCCTCTGTATCACATTCGCCAGAGGGCTGATCTCATGAAGATTCACGAAGATCACAAAGGCTATAAGCTTAGGTAGAAACTCCACTATCCCCGTAAAAATCAACATGGATAAAGAAACCCAAGAATCAACACGCTTATATAGATCTAGCTGCCTCCATTCATCGATGCGCCACTCTACGATGATCGCCAATAGGAAGATAGGCAGAGCAATGATTTGTATTTGATCCTGAGCGAGTAAGTCTATGTAGTATTGCCAATTCATTAGATTACCCAATTTATGAAATTATCTTGTATGCAGTGTCCTTGGCAAATGAGGATGTCATTTCGTCACATCGTCTCAGATGTGCTGCATTTACTTTTCGAGGTTAAGAATTGAATTTATACTCCTGAGAAGTAGAGGTAAACTTCTATTTTTGTTTGCCAAACTATTACCAAATCAACTTTATAATAATCATGAACTATTACATCATCATAAAGCCATAACTTTAATGATGGTCTGATAAGCCCTCTTGAGGATTAGACGTCACGAAGGTCAATAGGATCAGTAAGACAAATCCGGCACCTACGATATAAGCCGCAGCACTATAATGCCCCGTCAGTGACAATGACTGGCTAAACAAAATCGGACCCAACGCACTGGCAAATACGACCAATGTCATCGCCTGACCAGTGATCGCACCCAGATGTGTTTTCCCATAAAATCTTGGTAAAAATAGAGAAATCAAAAGCGAATGGACACCTGAACATATACCATAGCCGATGATCATAATCCAGTAATCGGGCCCCTCCACACTGAGGTGTATCACCCCATACATCGCGAATAGTGCAGCTATACCGAATAGAAAAGCCAAATACTTCAACTTGATATAATCAGTCAGCCAGCTGCAAGTCAGCGAAGAGATCACCGAGACAATGGCGACTGGCTGAAAGACACTGATCGCCTGCGCTCGGCTAAAGCCATACTCTGCAAACACCGAAACGACATGAAAGGTAAAACCCGTAGTAACCAAGCCAAACAAAGCGGGATAGCCAGCAAAGACCCACAGGCTTAGAGTCCTGCGCGCCTCACCCAGCGTGAAGTCGCGGTACACTGGAAATCGGCTCTTCCGCTGCTCTCTCTCATGATGCCGAGCACCCCCATCAGCTTTCAGGCCATAGCTCTCTGGCTCATTCTTAAAGAATAAAATGATGACGATCGGAAAAAGTATGCCGCTGCAAAATGCGATCATTCGCCAAGCCCCAGACCAATCGTAGGCGCTAATCATACTGTCAAAAAGAACTGGAGCCATGGCAAAACCATAAGCTGCAAAAACACTCATGACGCCGACTGCCAAGCCCCTGCGGGCATCAAACCACTTCACGACCATCGTCCTGCTAGCCAGCGTCAGTACGCCCTGTGCAAAGAATCGGATGAAGATGAATCCAATCAAAATCAACAATACTTTAGCCACTGCCGACCCACCAAATACGATGGAAATCCGATCAATATAGCTAAGGTAAATTATGGCTATCGCTAAGCCTACAGACGCAACGAATGCGGTCAGAGCTGCCCCAAAGCGATCAAAGAATCGACCTGCCTTAGTCAAAAAAAAAGCACTGAGCATCGTCCCGATCATATACGCTACACTGATCTGATCCCGACTGATATCAAGCGCAGCTAAGAGACTGTCAGTAAAAGCAGAGACCCCAATCGTCTGCCCAGGAGCACTCATCAATAAGCCTATCGTACCGACAATCAGAATCACCCATCCATAGAAGAAAGGGACTCTTTGTGGCGCCAGGACATTGAATAATTGATTAATTCTCATGAAGGGAGATCGTAAAAATAGATTTTAGTCTAATACGACAGCTAAAGGCATCTTGATGAACAAATGGCGGCCAAAAACCATATCTTTTTAAATATGAAGCTACATGTGTTATTTTAGAATTAGCCATAGAGACTTCTTTCATGAAGCGATTCTGGTATCTGTCATAAGAAAATGAACATGCCACTTGCCGGAATCAATTCATAGCTGGAATCAACTCATACAGCAGCTTCTCCAGCTTCTTACCCGCTACTTCTGCTACCGCAATCACCTCTTCGATATTCGTCTTTTCGATGTGATCTGGGTCACTGGCCACATTGGATACGCAAGAAAGGACACACACATCCAGTCCTATCTGACGGGCCACGATGACCTCTGGCACGGTAGACATGCCGACGATATCACCGCCGATGAGCTTCATGAATCTGTATTCTGCAGCTGTCTCTAAGTTAGGACCCTGGAGCCCGACGTACACGCCTTGATGCAGCGGCAGGGAGATTGATGCCGCCGCCGACAGACAGGTCTGACGCAGTGCAGGATCATAAGCATCGATCATATCAGGAAATCGCGGACCTAATCTTTCATCCGATAGACCTCGAAGCGGATTGCCCGCATGAAGATTGATGTGATCTTTCACCAGGACAATATCACCTGCTTGGTAGTCGCTGTTTAGCCCTCCAGAGACATTAGTGATCACCAGCTTCTCTACGCCCAAAGCCTTAAATACCCGTACGGGTAGTGTAACTTCTTGCATCGAATAGCCTTCATAATAATGAAATCGACCTTGCATAGCCAGCACAGAGACACCATTATAAGTTCCTGACACCAGATAACCTTCGTGGCCTTGCACCGTACTCACCGGAAAGTGAGGAATCGAAGCATAGGGGATACGCGTGACATCTTGCATGAGATCAATCACCGCAGATAGCCCTGTACCGAGGATGATGCCTGTCTTAGGAGCCAATTCGATATGCTCTTGGACATAGTTGGCGGCAGCTTGGACTTGGTCGAATACATTCATAATGAGCGCTTAATACATGTTATATAATGGCGATATGTAGAAGTTTCTTCTGTATCACTGAGAATCTATGGGCTAAATTAAGTTCGATAGCCATATAATGTGCCTTTTATCTGTATATTTGCGAATAAATAGAGATTAGGAGGGGACATAAGTTCCCTTTTTTAATTTGTAGAGATTTGATTGCAGACAAACTATCGTCCTTATTGGACAAACGATTTACGGAAGACGATCTAAAAGATTGTTTCTTCATTGGGATTAAAGAATCTCAAGAAGGTAAAAAAATAGAAGTCTTCGTGGATAGTGATACCACGCTTGACCTATTTAGATGCCGAGTGATTTCCAGGTACCTGGAGCAGCACATCGAAGAAAATGGCTGGCTATCTGAGGATTACACCTTAGATGTATCCTCTCCTGGTGTAGGCAATCCACTGGTCCATCATCGTCAATATGTGAAAAACGTAGGACGCACCATCGAGATTAAGACCATAGCAGGTGACAGATACAAAGGAGAATTGACCAAAGTCGAAGAAGGACAAATAGAAGTGACAGAACAGATCAAGAGCCGAAAGAAGAAAAAGAATCAGCCAGAACCAGAGGTCTACCTCATTCAGCTGTCAGATATAAAAGAAGCAAAAATTAAAGTTAGTTTTTAATTTAAACCATAATGAACTTAGTAGAAACATTTGCTGAATTCAATCAA
This sequence comes from uncultured Saprospiraceae bacterium, assembly GCA_937929945.1. GTDB lineage: Bacteria > Bacteroidota > Bacteroidia > Chitinophagales > Saprospiraceae > CALFUK01. The sequence continues at coordinate 23,708 of CALFUK010000049.1, read as the reverse complement.
GGCAAGAACATAGACAGACCTACCATGGTCCGTGTACTGGAAGATGTATTTCGTACATTAATCAGGAAGAAATATGGGACTGATGATAATTTTGATGTCATTGTGAATACCACAAATGGTGACCTTGAAATTTGGAGAGTCCGCGAGATTGTACCAGATGGTGAGGTAACTGATGACCGTGCGCAAGTCTCTGTCTCTGAAGCCATCAGCATTGACGAAGATTACGAAGTAGGAGAAGAGTGCTACGAGGAATTGGATTTAGCAGAGTTTGGCAGAAGAGCTGTCATGGCAGCGCGGCAGACACTCATATCCAGAATCAGCGAGCTCGAGAAAGACGAAGTATATAAAAACTACACTGCAAGAATCGGTGACATCATCTTAGGTGAAGTCCATCAAATCCTGAAGCGAGAGATCCTGATCATAGATGATACGACAGGTATCGAGCTAGTCATCCCCCGTAATGAGATGATCAAAGGCGACTTCTTCAAAAAAGGAGACATGGTCAGAGGTGTTATCAGAAAAGTAGATCTGAAGAATAATAATCCGGTAGTCATCGTATCAAGGACTGCACCTGAGTTTTTAGAAAAACTCATGGAGCAAGAAGTACCTGAGATAGAGGACGGCCTGATCACTGTGAAGAAGATTGTCAGGATCCCTGGCGAACGAGCCAAAGTAGCTGTAGAATCCTACGATGATCGGATCGACCCCGTAGGTGCCTGTGTGGGTATGAAGGGATCACGGATACACGGTATCGTCAGAGAGCTGAAGAATGAAAACATTGACATCGTCAACTTCACGAATAATAATGTCCTCTTCATACAGCGATCATTGACTCCAGCAAGAGTCACAAGCATCAAGCTGGATGACGATAATATGACTGCCTCCGTATTCTTAAAGCCTGACCAAGTATCGCTCGCGATCGGTAAGGGTGGATCTAACATTAAGCTGGCAAGTAAGCTGACTGGCTATGAGATCGATGTATACAGAGACACTGACGAAGAGATAGATGATGTCGATCTTGACGAATTCGCAGATGAAATCGAAGAGTGGATCATTGATTCACTTAAGAATATCGGATGTGATACAGCAAGAAGTGTATTAGAGCTGAGTAAGCAGGAGCTACTCAGACGATCTGACTTAGAGGAAGAGACAGTAGATGAACTACTGAATATCCTCAAGGCAGAATTCGAATAAGAAGAAATAGTGATTTAAATATATATATGTCTAAACGACTGGTAAAAATTGCCAAAGAGCTGAATGTCGGGACCTCTACCATCGTAGAGTATCTCAGCAATCATGGCTTTGAACTCGAGAATAAGCCTACTGCCAAGATCTCAGACGAGATGTACAGTGAGCTGCTCAAGGAGTTCAGCAACTCTATGGCTGAAAAAGAAAAGGCGAATCAAGTCGTCATCGGCAACTCTCGTGGAGCAGCTGATGAGGTCAAAGTGGTGCCCCCACCACCGCCTGTAGTCCGTGCGCCAGAACCAGTAGCGCCCCCTGCTCCAGAGCCGGAGCCAGTACCAGAGCCAGAGCCTGAAGTCGTCACTCCAGGACCTGAAGTGAAAGCCCCAGCAGCGGAGGACTCTCCAGCAAAAGAGGAAGTCACCAGACCAGAGCCGACTAAGCCTGAAATAACAGTCGTCGGCAAAATAGATCTGGAAAAAGATAAGCCCGCACCAGCTCCTAAGCCTCCAGCTAAAAAGGTAGAAGCGGCACCTCCAGCTAAAAAGGAAGTCGCCCCCCAAGCAGCTGCTGGCCAAGCGAAAAAGACAGCGGCTCCCGTTGAGGAACTCCTTAGAGCAAAGACACCTCAGCTCCAAGGACTGACCATTAAAGGGAAAATAGACGCTTCTAAATTAGAGCAGCCAAAGAAAAAGGATAAAGCAAAGCCAGGCGAGTCAGCAGACTCCCAGCGTAAGCGTAAGCGCAAGCGTAAAAAAGTCACGACAGAAAGGTTTGTCAAAGACCAGAAAGGCCAATCAAACCGTGGTGGCAAGAGAGGCGGACCCGATGAAGTAAAAGAAGTCTCTAAAAAAGAGATAGAAGAAAAGATCAAGGCTACAATGGCCAGAATCTCAGGGGGTAATAAGAGTAAAAGGCAAAAAATACGTAGAGACAGTAGAGAGAATAAGAGAGAGAAGCAAGAGGCAAGAGAGCAGGTGACTGAGTCAGGCAAATTACAGCTCACTGAATTCATATCAGTATCTGAATTTGCGAATCTCATGGATATCAGTGCGACAGCAGTGATCACCACCTGCTTTAATCTGGGTGTCATCGTCTCGATTAATCAACGGCTGGATGCAGAGATCATAGAGCTCGTAGCCAGCGAATACGGATTCGAGACCGAATTCATCAATGCAGAAGATCAAGAAGACGAAGAAGATGAGATCATCGACGATCCTGCAGACTTAGAGCCAAGAGCACCGATTGTCACTGTCATGGGTCACGTAGATCATGGTAAGACATCACTTTTGGATTACATCAGAAGCGAAAGTGTCGTCAGTGGTGAGGCCGGTGGTATCACACAGCACATAGGCGCTTATGAAGTCGTGACGAATGGTAAGAAGATAACCTTCTTGGATACTCCAGGTCACGAGGCCTTTACAGCCATGAGAGCCAGAGGAGCCAAAGTCACAGATGTCGTCGTGATCATCGTCGCAGCTGATGATGATATCATGCCACAGACGAAGGAAGCCATCAGTCACGCTACGGCCGCTGGTGTACCTATCGTATTCGCCATCAACAAGATCGATAAGCCAGGATCTAATCCTGATAGAATAAAAGAGGCACTCTCCGCCATGAACTTCTTAGTAGAAGAATGGGGTGGTAAGTACCAGTCGCAAGACATATCAGCTAAGACGGGTCAAAACATTGATCTGTTACTTGAAAAAATCCTATTGGAAGCAGAGCTATTAGAGCTCAAAGCCAATCCTAATAGAGATGCCCTCGGTGCTGTCGTAGAGGCGTCACTGGACAAAGGAAGAGGCTACGTCACCAAGCTCTTAGTTCAAAATGGAACCTTGAAAATTGGAGATGTAGTTGTGACGGGAAGTCACCACGGTAAGGTCAAAGCCATGTTTAATGATTCTGGAAAGAAGGTCAAAAAAGCAGGGCCGGCAGCTCCAGTACTCATGTTAGGCCTAGATGGTGCACCACAAGCTGGTGAGCGATTTAAGGTCGTAGAATCTGAGCAAGAGGCCAAAGCACTAGCTGGTAAGCGTCAGCAAATCAATAGAGAACAGAGTAACAGAGCCAACAAACGTATCAGTCTCGATGAGATCGGTCGTCGTCTGGCCCTGGGCACATTCAAAGAGCTTAATCTCATCGTGAAAGGTGATGTGGATGGATCAGTCGAGGCATTGGCAGATTCACTCATCAAGCTATCCGTAGAGACGATTCAGGTGAATGTCATACATAAAGCCGTCGGACAGATTGCAGAATCTGATGTACTATTAGCATCAGCTTCTGATGCCATCGTCATAGGTTTCCAAGTACGTCCTTCAGGAGGTGCAAGAGCATTGGCTGAAAGAGAGGGAGTAGAAATCAAGACCTACTCCATCATATACCAAGCCATCGACGAGATCAGATCTGCGATGGAGGGCATGCTCGAATCGATTAAGGAAGAAAAAATCACTGCTCAAGTCGATGTCAGAGAAGTCTATAAGATCAGTAAGATTGGCACCATTGCTGGGTGTTATGTTCAGGAGGGTGTCATCACTAGAAACTCATACATCCGAATCATCAGAGATGGCATCGTCGTCTTCCCGAATAAGGAAGGGCAGAAAGGCGAGCTGGCATCACTGAAGCGATTTAAGGATGATGTGAAGGAAGTCAAGACTGGACTGGAGTGTGGTATCAGTATCAAAAACTACAATGATGTCAGAGAAGGCGATGTCATCGAAGGATTTGAGATAGTCGAAATAGCACAGACGCTCGACTCATAGGCGGTCATATCATGAAGCATCAGGACCTGAAGGCTTATCTCGATGAGAAAGCGGAGCTGTATAATCATCCTGATTTTATTGAGCATGACCCCATATCACTGCCTCATCAGTTCTCCAAGTTACAAGACATAGAGATCATAGGATTCTGGGTCGCCATGCTGTCTTGGGGACTCCGCAAGACCATCATCAATAAAGGCAACGAACTCTTAGAACTGATGGATCACGCGCCTTATGACTTTATCACGAATCACGAAGAGTCAGATCGCAAGCGCTTTCTGTCCTTTAAGCATCGCACCTTCAATGATATAGACACATTCTATTTTCTTGAGTTTTTTCAACAGTATTACAGCTCGCATACGAGTTTGGAAGAAGCCTTTCTCTCTCCAGTGGATGACCATACAGCCAATAAGAGCGAACTCTCCATCAGCCATTTTCACCATACATTTTTCTCGCTGCCCGACGCGCCGCAGCGCACTCGTAAGCATGTGGCTAACCCAGCAAAGAAATCAACAGCCAAACGGATCAACATGTTCCTCCGATGGATGGTCAGACAAGATAATAAAGGAGTCGACTTCGGCTTATGGCGTCGTATTTCACCAGCAGAGCTGATGATACCGCTGGATGTACATGTGTACAATGTAGCCTCTTCCCTGGGCCTACTGAAACGAAAACAGACTGACTGGCAGAGTGTGGTAGAGCTGACAGAGAAACTCAAGACTTTTGATGCTTCAGACCCTGTCAAATATGACTACGCTCTATTTGGTGTGGGAGTGATGGAGAAGCATAAGGTATGATAGAGCACAAGAATAAGTAACCAATCATTTTTCATAGTAGACCATGCAAAGGTAGAACTCAGGTCTGAATCATCCGTATCTCTTTGAGGCGTTTTGTTTCAATGGAATAATGCATAAACAATCGGTATGTACCCTGTGAAGAAGATAGATTGGCAATAATATAGCGCTGTGCGCCATCGGCAGAGGTCCCTCGATGCCTAATGGTATAGCGAGAGAATGACTGCTCCCGCACAAAATCAATGGCTGACTGAATCACTAGCTTCTTATCAGCGGTTCTATTGGTTTGGCCGATCGTCAGATGTATGCTATTGTCAGCGCGCTGGATTAGATAGTCGGCATTTTGATTGATGAGCGCGTCTATCCCTGGATCAGTCTTTTGTGCAGACGAGACACCCACACTCAAAAATATAAAGAGACTCACAAAGAAAAGTCTTAGGTCTATCTTCTTGGTCATGCTGACAGGCTTAGTTAGGCAATATTACACTTATTGGAAGAATTTTCAGCAACTTTATGCTTAAGCTAAAATCACAATGCATAACATATGAGCAAAGCAATACTGGTCATCCTAGACGGATGGGGCCTGGGGCAAAATCCAGAGGTGGATGCCTTAGCACAGGCTGAGACACCTTTTTATGATTCACTACTCAAAGAATACCCCCACTCCACCATTGTCACCTATGGAGAAGATGTCGGCCTACCAGAGGGCCAGATGGGTAACTCTGAAGTAGGCCACCTGAATATCGGTGCTGGCAGAGTGGTCTATCAAGATTTCACAAGAATCAATAAGTCCATCAAGGATGGCGAATTCAAACAAAATCCCGTCTTACAAGAACTGCTCAGCGCAGCGAAGGCCAAGGGAAAAAAAGTCCATCTCATAGGTCTCCTCTCTGATGGGGGTGTTCACTCACATATAGATCATCTGAAGTCCTTAAGTGACGCTTGTCATGAGTACGGGATTACGGAGACTCATATCCACGCCTTCTTAGATGGTAGAGATACATCGCCACATGGAGGCAAGGCCTATCTGGAAGAGCTACTCACTCATATTGACAAGCTCAATGTAAACCTTTCTTCCATCATCGGTAGGTACTACGCTATGGATCGTGATACCAGATGGGAGCGTACTAAAAAAGCCTACGATCTCTTAGTCAATGCTCAGGCCGATCATCTCACTGATGATCCACTACAGGTCGTCCAGCAGGCTTATGATGAGGGCATCACTGATGAATTCATGCATGCGATACTCGTCACGTCAGGTGATAATCAATCGACTCACCCAATAGAAGAGGGAGATACCGTGATCTGCTTCAACTACCGAACAGATAGACCGCGTCAAATCACACAAGTCTTGACTCAGGTAGACATGCCTGACCAGCTCATGAAAAAACTCGATATCGACTACGGCACCATGACGACTTATGATGAAGCATACCAAGGAGTGAAAGTGCTCTTCACCAAAGACAACCTCAAAAATACAATTGGTGAGGTCCTGGCTGATGCCGGAAAGACGCAGGTCAGAATCGCCGAGACGGAGAAATACCCACACGTCACCTTCTTCTTCTCAGGAGGCAGAGAGGATACTTTCAGCGGTGAGGATCGCATCTTAGTCCCTTCGCCTAAGGTGGCCACTTATGACCTACAGCCAGAGATGAGTGCCTCAGAAGTGACTAACCAAATCGTATCCTGCATCCAGCTTAAGCATCCAGACTTCATCTGCCTGAACTATGCGAATACGGATATGGTGGGACATACTGGTGACTTCGAGGCAGCTATGAAAGCAGCCCAGACTGTAGATACATGCTTAAAGAAGCTGACGGTGAGCTGCCTGGAACACGGATATGAGATGATCATCATCGCAGATCATGGTAATTCTGACATCATGAAGAATGAAGATGGATCGGCGCACACAGCCCACACCACGAATCTTGTGCCCATCATCCATGTCGGTGGATCACCTGATGAGCTTATCAGCTCTGGCAGACTGGCGGATATAGCCCCCACCCTCTTGGGTATACTGGGAATCTCCGCACCGGAAGAGATGACTGGCAAAAATTTAATTTCTAAAAAACACTAAAATAGTAGTGCTCTGAAATGCATTTGTCAGCGCATAAATATACTTTTACAGCTCACTTACAGAGCTTACTAAGTGGATGATTAGCTTAAGTTAATTGCTGATTGTCATTGAGTTATAAATATAAAAATCCGATACGTCTATCACGTGGATAATTAAGGTCTCCAAGTGGAGTGTAAATCTTAGTTATCGGCAGATAGACATCGAGTTACAAAATTTTAAAAAAGATGAAAAAGTATAATTTTTATGCCGGTCCAGCTATCCTGCCACAAGAAGTGATCGAGCAATCTGCTAAGTCTGCCTTAGAGATCGGTGATACTGGACTATCACTACTGGAAGTGTCGCACCGGTCAAAAGAGGTAGCCGACATCATGGAAGAAGCTAAGACATCAGTCTACGAGCTACTGCATCTAAATGATAATTACGAAGTCGTCTTTTTACAGGGTGGAGCCAGCAGTCAGTTCTTCATGTCTGCGATGAACTTTCTCGGCGAATCCGAAAGAGCGGGTTACATAGATACAGGTAGCTGGTCGACAAAGGCGCTAAAAGAAGCGAAGAAATTCGGTCAGGCCGAACTGACAGCCTCTTCTAAGGATAAAAATTATAATTACATACCTAAGGCTTATCAGATTGATAAAGACCTGAAATACCTGCATCTCACGAGTAACAATACCATTTTTGGTACTCAGTACCAGGGCTTTCCTGATTCAGATGTCAAGTACATTTGCGATATGTCATCAGACATTTTCAGCAAGCCGATAGACACGTCCAAATTCGGGATGATCTATGCTGGTGCTCAGAAAAATTTAGGTCCCGCTGGTGCGACCCTCGTCATCCTTGATAAGGAGTTTTTAGCGAGAACTTCCAGAGAAGTCCCCACGATGTTAGACTACAACACTCACATCGCCAAAGATTCATCATTCAATACGCCACCTGTATTCTCCATCTATGTCAGCATGCTCACCATGCGATGGCTGAAAAAACACGGTGGTGTCGAAGGTCTCGCGCAGAAAAACGAAGCTAAGGCTAAGCTACTTTATGACGAAATAGACCGAAATACCCTGTTCGTGGGCACAGCTCAAAAAGAGGATAGATCACTCATGAATGTGTGTTTTCTGCTGAATAATGATGCTCTGGTAGATGAATTCTTAGCGCAGAGCGCTGCTGCTGGATGTGTCGGCATCAAAGGACACAGATCAGTCGGGGGCTTCCGTGCATCGATCTATAATGCCATGCCACAAGAAGGCGTACAGGTACTCGTAGATGTCATGAAGTCATTCGAAGAGAAGCATGGCTAAAATAGGCACTTACAAGCTGGATGTCGGTGATCGAAAGGTACCACTGGATATACACAGGGAGCGCAGAGCCTCCATCAGAATATCCATTGGTAAGAAAAGCCTGATACTTAGGGTGCCCAGTATGGTGACTGATGCTATGCTGCCGCAGCACATTGACTGGGCGAAAAACTGGATCGAAAAGCAGCTGCAAAAGAAGCCCACCATTCTGGATAGGTTCATTCAGATAAATTACGAACATGGGGACTTTATACACATTACTGACAAAAGCTATCGGATAGCCATCGTCTACGAATCCAGAAAAACTAACAGTGGCAGAGTGGCAGGTACCGTGATGCTTCTTCGTCTAAGTCGCAATTTAACTAAAGACCAAGCGCAAACCGTCATATCCAAATTAGTCAGAAGACTAGTGGCTGTAGATCGCACAGCTGACGTGACTAAAAGAATACTAGAGCTCAATGCAGCACACTTCCAAAAAGACATCAAAGATGTCAAGCTGAAGTATAACACCAGCAACTGGGGCAGCTGTTCCTCCAGCTCCAACATCAATATATCCACAAGACTCCTTCTGGCACCTCGAGATGTGCAGGACTATGTCTTCATCCACGAGCTAGCTCACCTGGAAGAGATGAATCACTCCCCTAAATTCTGGAAGATCGTCCATGATATCATGCCAGATTATGAAGAAAAGGAAAAATGGCTAAGCCTGCATGGCCATACATGTCGATTGTGAGGAATATTGGAACAACACACGTTGCTACATCGATGATAGATCACCAATGCGAACTATACGAATATCATAACTGCTGTAGAATATGAACAACAGCTTTCTCTATCACGGCTGATTCTTCGATGTCTTTGGACACATAGATCAGCATCAGAATCAAGCCAGATGCTTCTGTATCAGCACCAATTTTTTGAGTAAGGAGATGTTTGTTTTTGCGGTATGATTCTCTTAGTCGACGCTTGAGGAGATTACGATCTACAGCTCTTTTGAAGACTCTCTTGGGGACAGTCACTGCTGCATTCACTGGCACGTCTATCTCTTGCTCACTGAGATACATGCATTTAATGGGGTATTTATAGACTGACTGTCCATCAGTAAAAAGCAAATCAATATGCTTCTTACTCGTTAGTCTATCTCTCTTATGTAAGGAATATTTTGCCATAGGATACATCTATGGCTGTACAATAAGTTCTCGTGATCGCAGCTTACTTAGCTCCTCTCTCGTCAGAAACAGATAGCTTAGCTCTACCTTTAGCTCTTCTTCTCGCAAGTACTTTCCTACCATTCTTAGTAGCCATCCTTGATCTGAAGCCGTGCTTGTTAGACCTTTTTCTTCTTGAAGGTTGAAATGTACGTTTCATTGTTTAAATTTTGAGATAGAATGTGTATCGAGCACAACTCAGAAGAGATCAACTACATCTAAGCCATAAAGAAATAGACGCTCTATCAGTCTATTATTATAAAAATCTTTCTTAAGAGGCGCAAAAATAGTACTTCGCCCCCTTATATCCAATTCTATTAGCTATTCATTGTGACTAAGAATTCCTCATTGTTGGAGGTTCCAGCCATCTGTTTCTTCAAAAAGTCCATCGCCTCATGTGGTTTCATATCAGCTAAGTGCTTTCTAAGGACATACATTCTGGATAGAATCGCGTCACCCAAGAGTAATTCTTCTCTTCTGGTACTGGACTTCGTCAGATCAATTGCTGGGTAGACACGCTTATTGGCTAATGATCTATCCAGTTGCAGCTCCATGTTACCAGTTCCTTTGAACTCTTCGAAGATGACATCATCCATTTTGGATCCTGTCTCCGTCAGCGCCGTAGCAAGAATCGTGAGTGATCCTCCATCCTCTATGTTTCTGGCTGCACCAAAGAATTTTTTCGGCTTCTGCAGGGCATTTGCTTCTACACCTCCAGATAAGACCTTACCACTGGAAGGTGCTACCGTATTATAGGCTCTGGCCAGTCTGGTGATAGAGTCCAAGAGTATACAGACATCATGGCCACATTCGACAAGTCTTTTCGCTTTTTCTATGACAATATTAGCTACCCGGACATGATTGTCAGCTGGCTCATCAAAAGTAGAAGCAATGACCTCAGCTTTGACGGAGCGCTTCATATCTGTCACTTCTTCCGGACGCTCATCGATCAATAGAACCAATAAATATGTCTCAGGATGATTGGCAGCAATGGCATTAGCCACATCTTTCAGTAAGAAAGTCTTACCTGTCTTAGGCTGTGCTACGATCAGGCCTCTCTGTCCCTTTCCGATAGGAGCAAATAGGTCAATCATTCTGATGCCTAAATCCTTACCGGTCGGACTTGAATTAAGTGTGAATTTTTCATTTGGGAATACAGGCTCCAGATATTTGAATGGCACTCTACTTCTGATTGTTACTGGGTCCAGACCATTGATCATGGACACCCGCAGCAGAGCGAAATACTTTTCTCCATCCTTAGGAGGTCTGATTGCACCTTTCACGGTATCTCCTGTCTTCAGGCCAAATAGTTTGATCTGTGAAGGTGATACATATATATCATCAGGTGATGTCAGATAGTTATAATCTGATGATCTCAAAAAGCCAAAGCCGTCAGGCATCATCTCTAATACGCCCTCACCCTCTATGATTCCGTCTAAATCAACGTTAAAATTGCTTTTTTTCTCTCTTCGGTTATCGTTTCGGTTATCATCGCGCCTGTTATCATTGCGATTATCATCTCGTCGATTCTCATTGCGATTGTCGTCACGTCTGTTATCGTTTCGATTGTCGTCTTTACGCTTGTCGTCGCGCTTGTTATCATCCCAGCTTTTGTCATCCCTTTTCTTATCTTCTTTAGCCTCGACTGGAGCCGTTTCTCCTTCTTCTTTCTTGTCGCTGGTATCTGTCTTTGCGGCTGATACTTCTTCTTTGACTTTTTCTTTCTTTATTGGCTTTTCGTCCCCTTCTTCTTCTTTCTTAGGCTTACGTGCTCTGGAGCGCTTAGCTGCTGGCTTATCTTTACCATTATCTGATGCTTTTTTGTCGCCAGAAGATTTGGCTTTGCTTTCAGTTGGCTTTAGGTCCTTAGACCCGATGGCTTGTTCATCCAATATTTTGTAAATGAGTTCTTGTTTGCTGAGCTTTTTGTAGGACTTAAGTTCCAGCTGATCTGCTATGTCCCTGAGTTCGGGAACAAGCATATCATTAAGTTGTAGTATATCGTACATGAATAAAGTTTGGAGTAGAGGTATTAAATAGAAATGTTAGTTAAAATAAGGATTTATAAAAAAACAAATGGAAACAAGCTATTGAACACAGCTCGTGATGTGCTTTGATGTCGCAAAATTAGGATATTATTTTGAATATTAAAAGCATATTTTTGTAAAAAAAAGTTAATGTTAAAAACCCAATTTATAAGAGATCACAGAGATGAAGTGGTCAGGTCTCTTAAAATCAGGAACTGGACAGAGGAAAAGATCACCATATTAGACCAAGTCATCTCTGCAGATGATAAGCGTAAAGACACTCAGACAGAGCTGGATAGCCTCCTGTCACAGCTGAATCAGTCCTCTAAGCAGATAGGAGAATTATTCAAATCAGGACAAAGAGAAGAGGCTGACAAGCTCAAGCAAGAGATACCGGCTATCAAAGAAAAGACCCAGCAGCTGCAAGAGACACTCAGTCAGGCCAAAGAATCCATCACAGAGCTACTCCTGCAGATCCCTAACATCACTCACCAGTCAGTGCCTGCAGGTAGAGAAGAGAGTGATAATGAGCTGTTTCAAGCTTGTGAGACAGAGCTCCAGCAACTCGGTGAGGATGCCTTACCACACTGGGAGTTAGCGACGAAATATGACATACTGGATATGGCAGCAGGAGCTAAGATCACAGGTTCTGGCTTCCCCGTCTTCAAAGGTAAAGGGGCTCGGCTGCAGCGCTCCTTCATCAGTTTTCTGCTAAATGAGGTCACTGATGCTGGATATTTGGAGATCATCCCTCCACTATTAGTCAACGAAGACTCTGCCAGAGCTACAGGACAGCTCCCTGATAAAGAGGGGCAGATGTATCATGCCACAGCTGATGACCTATACCTGATCCCTACAGCCGAGGTACCCATCACTAACTTATATAGAGATGTGATCCTTAAAGAAGGTGACTTTCCGATCAAGATGACTGGCTACACCCCCTGCTTCAGAAGAGAGGCTGGATCATACGGAGCCGATGTGAAAGGGCTGAATCGTGTCCACCAGTTTGATAAGGTGGAGATCGTACAGATCACTCATCCAGACCGATCCTACGACACCCTGATGGATATGGTCACCCTTGTCGGCCAACTCTTGGATAAATTGGAACTACCATATCGAATATTGCGTTTATGTGGTGGAGACATCGGCTTTACTTCGGCCTTGACTTATGATTTTGAGGTGTATTCCTTAGCTCAGAAAAAATGGCTCGAAGTCAGCTCTGTTTCTAACTTTGAAACCTTCCAGACCAATCGGCTAAAGTGTCGATTTAAGGATAAAGATGGTAAGACCCAGCTGGCTCATTCTCTGAATGGCAGTGCATTTGGTCTAGCCAGAATCATGGCCGCCGTATTAGAAAATAACCAAACTAGTAACGGAATCCATATTCCTGACGTCTTAAGAGGGTACACAGGATTTGACATCATTGATTAACTAATAAAATACTAAGAAATATGTACATGGGATATATGCTGATCGTAGGTGCAGTGACACTCGTCGGTTGGCTCATCAGTAGCAGACTAAAATCAAAATTCAGACAGTACAGCCAGATGCGCGTATCCAGCGGTAAATCTGGCGCAGAGATCGCTAGAGATATGCTGGAGCACTACGGCATTCACGATGTGAAGATCGTCCAGGGCCAAGGATCACTGACGGATCATTATAATCCAAGATCAAAAACCATAGCGCTATCACCAGAAGTCTTCCAAGGACGGCACGTAGCAGCTGCTGCAGTAGCATCTCACGAGTGTGGGCACGCCGTGCAGCATGCTGAGGCATATGCCATGTTGAAGACGCGCTCAGCCCTTGTACCTGTCGTACAATTCTCTACTAAAGCGCAGCAGTTCCTATTTTACGGGATGATGTTTGGCATGTTTGCCGGTGGAGGCATGCTTGGTAATATGCTGATGCTCGCATTAGTCCTGACATTTGGAGCTACAGCCTTATTTAGCTTAGTGACACTTCCAGTAGAATTTGACGCCAGTCGACGAGCCCTGAACTGGCTGGATGAGACGGGTAATACCCACGGAGCAGAATACGACGGAGCTAAAGACGCTCTCTGGTGGGCAGCGATGACTTATGTCGCCTCAGCATTAGGAGCTTTAGTGATGTTCTTATATTTCTTACTCAGATTTATGGGATCACAAGACTAAGCTGCGCTATAAGAATTAAGATCATACAGAGGACTTTGCTGCTTATGGCAAAGTCCTTTTTGATTTAGGAATTTTATACTAATATTACAATACAAACCATCAGAGCACATAACTATGGAAATTACGATAGACAACATAGCAACAGCAGGCAAACAACTCATGGAAAAATCAGTAGACCACCTGCAGGATGAGCTAAAAAAAATACGAGCAGGCAAAGCCAATCCAGCTATGCTCAGTGGTATTATGGTAGACTACTATGGCACCCCTACGGCCTTAACCCAGATCGCTAATGTGTCTGCACCTGACTCTAAGACGATATCAATCCAGCCCTGGGAAAAACCACTACTCGCTGATATAGAGCAAGCTATATTCGCTGCTAATATGGGTCTGACACCAATGAATGATGGCGAATTCGTCAGGATTAGCATACCGCCACTCACAGAGGAAAGAAGAAAGGAGCTAGTGAAACAGTGCAAAGCTGCTGGTGAAGAATCCAAAATAGGGCTCCGTAATGCCCGACAGAAAATGATGGAAGTCATCAAATCCGAAGTCAAAGACGGATATCCAGAAGACGCTGGCAAGAGAAAAGAAACAGAAGTAGAAGGCCTACTAAAAGACTTCACTGCTAAAATAGAAACCATTCTCGCAGCCAAGGAAAAGGATATACTAACGGTGTAACTCTACACATACCATTATCAAGTGTAACCCAAATGAAAAAAATAATACTCTCAACTATTTTAGTTGCCCTCTATTTTATTGCTCAATCCCAAACTGATCCTGTCAAAGAGGATCTAAGCAGATTTAACCGACCGACCACAAGCCAGAGAGCTGAAGTCTCACAAAAGATAGGTCTGAGCTTTTTAAAAATTAATTACGGCAGACCTAATGTAAAAGACAGAAAAATCTTCGGCGGGTTACTGGAGTATGGCAAAATCTGGCGATTAGGTGCTGATTATCAGACCGTCATCGACCTGCAAAATGAATATGTCATCAAAGGGGATACCATACCTAAGGGTCAGTATGCTCTCTATGCCATTCCAAATCAAAATGAGTGGACTGTATTCTTCAATAGCGATACAGCCGGCTGGGGACAGTACACCTACAAGCCCGAAAATAATGTATATGAGTTCAATTTTCCAGTAGAGGCTTCGCCAGAATTTACAGAAACATTTACCATCGGATTTATGAATGCCTCTCTAAACAAAGGGGACCTATACGTGCAATGGGAAAATGCAAGAGTCAAGATTCCAATCACCATCAGCGATAAGCACCGCAAAGAAATTGAAACCCAGTATACAGCAGCTTTAGGGCTGAATGAAAGAGCAGTGGGCTACAAATACTACTTAGTGAGTGAATACTTGTTTATAGAGGATAAGAACCATGAGAAGGCCTTAGAGTATATTCAAAAAGCCATTGATTCTGGCAATTCCGCTTTTTACACTCACTATCTGAAAGGCGAAATCCTATACGCCATGGGCAAAAAACAAGAAGCACAGCAAAGCGCCGTCACAGCTAAGGAAACTCTGTGGAAAGGATTCTCGAATCCAGAATGGGAAAATAAAATAGAAACAGCCATCAATGAGTGGGGTAAATAAGTGAATGCTGACAAATGCATCAAGTACGATGTAAAAAGGCACACTCACTATTTCTAAAAATAGGCCTCAATTAAATCTGAGCTGATCCTTTTTTGCTGCCTTGTCAGCCGGGAACAAGCAGCTAAAACCTAATTGGTGATAAGATCTTCGCTGTGATTTCCCTGTAGAAAATCATAGCGAAGCTGTTCTCCATCAAATGAGGCGAATGATTTATACTTAATCCAGTCTCCTAAGTTGATGTACTCTGCTGACGACTGCTGCAATTGATACCGTATGGGCAGATGCCGATGCCCCAGTATAAAGAAGTCAATACTATCTTTATCAGGATGTCGCTCACAATAGTCCACCATTCTTTCCTCTTCAAGAGACCTGAAAGATTCCAGCTCATGCCCCTGTCTGCTCTTCTGGCTGACTGATCGCATCAGAGATAGCCCCAGCTGAGCAGGTAGGAGTCCGTACAGCCATTGTGCCAGCGGATGAGTCATGACTCTCTTTAGCGCTTTGTAGATGATGTCTCCTTTTCCAAGACCATCTCCGTGTGCCAAGAAGAAGGTCTTCTCTCCTAAGCGCATGATTAGAGGAGTCCTGTGGATCGTTATATTATATTCTTTGGGGAAATAATCGTTCATCCAGAGATCATGATTACCCGTAAAGAAGCGTATATCTATACCCAGACCCACCATCGTCCTGAGCTGCTGAAAGAAGAGCGGATAGTCAGGCTGTCGTCCCTCCCCATACTCAAACCAATAATCAAAAATATCCCCTAAGAAGTAGACCTGAGCTGCTGTATCTTCAATCGACATAAGCCAGTCCACCAGCAGTCTCTCGCGCTCAGCAGATGTCTCGCCTTCGTAGTCCAATCCAAGATGAATGTCTGATAGAAAATATGTCTGTCGTCTTGTGGCTATCAAGCTTAAAAATTATAATATGGTGAGACGAATGTGGACTCGAGCATCAATAGCTGGTGACTGTCTCTTGAATAATATTTGCCATTGGCGTTCGCAGCAGTTTACTTTTCACCCATGCTGGCACATTGAGGTATAGGAATGGACGCTTCTCGTAAATATTTTGTTCTAGTTTTCTCAAATCGCGATCCAATTTTTCAAAATGCTCTTGATGTTCGGCTTGAGGTAAATTCATGATGACTTTAAAAAAGTCAAGGATCACTTCTTGTACCTTATTCTTTTGGCTGTAGCTATCAAAAAATCGCTTCACCCCTTTGAACACGTACTCCAGAACATCATAATTTTCCAGATCGTAATGGGCCATCAGGAATAACAAGCGGCTGTAGCCTTGGATATCTGCTCTTAGATTAGCGATATGCCGATTCGTGATCCGATTCAGATAGTTGATGGTGATGTCTGGCTGCTGATTGCCAAAATACATCCAGGCTATTTTAAAATAAAAAACTAAAATCCGATGCTCATCTAAGTTATTCCGATACCGATTGATCCGCTTGAGGGTCCGTGGCAGGATATCGACTCCATCGCTGAACTGACCTGAAAGAAAGTAACTGTTGATTCGTCCATGATGGACATACATGAAGGAGATGATCTTCGAATTCATGTTGAACTTCGTATAATTCTGCTGTCTAAAGTGCTCTACCTCAGGCAGGTATGTCTTGTAATTATCGTAGTCTCCATTGTTATAAGCGGAGGTCAGCAGATAGTGATAGCCTCGTAAGAATAAGTCAGGATCTCTGCTGATGACCAAGGGAAAAGCTTTGCAGGTGTCTACCCATTTTACTGCATACTTATAACACTTTTTGAAATCGAGAAGGATGTAATAATACCAGACGTATGATTGGTACAGGTATATTTTAGCCGTGAATCCAAGATCACTAAGCTTGAATTCTGGCATAAATGAATGAAAGTACTTTTTGATACGATCATAATCATGCTTATTCCTGATGTGTCCATTTCTGATGTACTCGCCGTGGATGAGCAGTCTCAGGTTAGAGAGCTTGATCATCATGGACACCTCATCGATCTTGGTGTGCGCCTCTCTGGCCAGCTCCTTATTCTTCAGTGCTCCAGTCCGTGTGATGTGTCTAGATTCGATGACTTTTTTAAATTCATTGATTTCGAGTAGTACGATATCAAAGCCATTCTTCCGTGCCTGATGTTGCGCTTTACGCAGAATCTTAAGGCTCTGCAGGTATAGCCCTTTACCATATAGTATCTCAGCATAATCAAAGAACTCACGTATCTCTATAGAGGCCTTTCGCTGGATGTGAATCATGCGCAGACTGATCAGAATTTGCCTGTATAAGTGCCTTTTGAGATTGGGTAATTGGGACTTCTGCAGCTCTTCGATTCCATCCAAGATGATGTCGTCAGTAGCCATCTTTTGTTTCTCTAAGAAATCAAATAACTGGACAAACTTGAGTGATTCTGCATTTTGTATTCTCTTCGCATAGATCGTAAAATTTCGCTTCTCTGCTTTTGAGAGCGATTTTATCAGGCGAAATAGTTGGTCCGTTTGTGATATAGGCATAACAAAATTAGAAATACAAATTACTGGAGATCAGTGCGTTGCAAAGATATAAATTCAATTGTAAATCACAATAAGAAGATTTTTCCATTCTCAGAGCGGAGTCGTAGCGTGTAGACTTGTAGAATATTGTAATCAGAAACACAAAAGCATAAGCAAAATGAAAAAAATCGAAGCAATCATCAGATCATCAAAACTGGAGGATGTTTCAGAAGGCTTAGGCAACATCGGCGTCAAATTTTTTACTTTTTTCGAAGTGAAAGGTCACGGCATGGAAAAGCCCTCCGAAATAACATATCGCGGAGTCCCCTACGACTCAGGATACATCCCCAGGACAAAATTAGAGCTCGTCGTAGATGACACCACCTTAGACGCCGCAGTGAAAGTGATTATGGACACAGCCCGTACAGGTAGGATTGGTGATGGTAAGGTCATCATCACTGACGTACAAGGATTCATGAGGATCAGGACTGGTGAAAGTGGACACGACGCACTTTAATTTATTGACAAACACAAAAAGAAGAAAATGCAAAATAACATAATGGCAAAAGCAGAGGAGGCTATCGCCGCTGCTGCCAAAGCTCAAGAAGCTGCTGAACTAAGCCAATTTACAGTCAACAATTTATGGATACTGGTGGCAGCAGCCATGGTATTCATCATGCACCTCGGATTCGCAGCCTTAGAGTCTGGATTCGTCCAACGTAAAAATGTAGTCAACATCTTATTCAAAAACTCAATGATCATCGCCATCGGCTTACTGACTTATTGTCTGTGTGGGTTCAATCTGATGTATCCGGGTTTTGCTGAGGATAGCTCAGGCTTCTTCGCCTTTGCAGGATTTGGACTGACAGTGCCAGAGGGTGGCATGACTTCCGCCTATGCAGACTATACCTATTGGTCAGACTTTATCTTCCAAGCCATGTTCGCCGCTACAGGAGCCACGATCGTCTCAGGTGCGGTAGCAGAAAGAATTAAACTGGTACCCTTTTTAATATTCGCCACTTTATTTGTCGCCATCTCATATCCCATCACTGGGTCATGGAAGTGGGGCGGTGGCTGGTTAGACCAATTAGGATTCTATGATTTCGCTGGATCTACTCTGGTCCACTCTGTGGGTGGATGGGCAGCATTAGCCTGTATCATACTACTAGGCCCCAGGACGGGCAAGTATACCTCTAAAGGCATCAGAGCCATACCTGGACACAGTATGCCACTGGCAGCTATCGGGGTATTCTTACTCTGGTTTGGCTGGTTTGGATTCAATGGTGGCTCAGTGCTAAGTGCCGATCCAGCCCTGACATCACTCGTATTTACGACTACTTCCATCGCTGCAGCAGCAGGTGCTGTAGGTGCCTTCGTCATGAGTTATGGCATGTTTAGATCCTATGACTTATCCATGGTGCTCAATGGTATTTTAGGAGGCTTAGTCGGTATCACTGCAGGTGCAGACATCATGTCGATCACGGATGCACTGATCATAGGTTTCATCGCTGGGTTGATCATTCCCTTATCCGTCACCATGTTTGACAAGCTTAAGCTGGATGATCCTGTAGGTGCTACTTCTGTGCATTTAGTATGTGGTATTTGGGGGACACTGGCGGTAGCGATCTTTGGAGATTGTGATGGCTGCGGTTCCCTGGTAGCTCAGCTGACGGGTATAGCAGCGATTGGTGCATTTACATTCGCCTTTGCCTTCATCTTATTCTTAATCATCAAGGTAACTCTAGGCGTACGTGTCTCAGAGGAAGAAGAAGAAATAGGACTGGATATAGGCGAGCACGAATTAGCAGCCTATGGATAGCTAAGACAACTAACGGAAATAAAAAAGCAGTTCCTTCAGGGTGCGACCTTTAGGAGCTGCTTAATCTCAATTTTTTAGAATCGAGTTTGATTTTCATGTGACTAAAAATCTTCCACTCAATATAGGATAATTTTTGTCAATACTCGATTTCTATGCTAATACTAACCTATTAAACAAAAAAATCATGGCAAAATTATTCACTAAACTGACACTCGTATTTACACTATCCACTACCCTATTCTTCAATCTTCAGGCCCAAGAATCGGTCGTAGAAGAAGAGGTCATGGAAGAAAGCACCTTTAGCTTTTCTGGCTCCGTGGATGCCTATTTCAGGGCTAATCTCGGCGGCGATTCGGGTGCTGCTCCGGCATCATCATTCGCTAATCTGCCAGGATTCTCCCTCGGCATGGTCAATCTTGTCGCAGCCCATGAAGGTGACAAAGTGGGATTCACAGCTGACCTAGTCTTTGGTCCACGTGGCGAAGATGCGGTATTCGGCTCCCCCCTGTATCAGCTGACTAAAGATGCACCAGGTGGAAGCTCGCAAATCATCAATCAACTTTATGCTTATTATAATGTCTCTGAAGCTGTCACCTTTACTTTAGGAAATTTCAATACTTTCTTAGGCTATGAAGTGATCTCACCCACAGCCAACTTTAATTACAGCACCACATACATGTTCAGCTATGGCCCTTTCTCTCATACCGGCCTTAAGATGGATGCTGCCTTAGGTGGAGGACTCAGCCTGATGGTCGGCGTCTTTAATCCGACGGACATGACTGAGTTTAACTTAACAAATGACTATGTCTTTGGATCACAGCTGGGCTATGAATTTGATGGCGGTGGCGCTTGGTTAAATTTCATCTATGACGGTGCTAATGACTTCACACAGATAGACCTCACTGCGGGTATCGACCTGACAGAAGCCATCTACGTGGGTGTCAATGCGACGACTGCATCTGACTCTTTCAATGGAGCTGCTGCATATCTACAATTCGCAAGCTCTGACAATTTGAAGATTGGCGCCAGAGTCGAATACTTCGATGATGTCACGGGAGGTATCCTGGGCATACCAGCTGATCTTGGAGGTGGAAGCGTGTTAGACTTCACCCTTTCGGCTAACTATTCAGTGGGGAATCTGACCATCATTCCAGAACTAAGATTAGACGCGGCATCAGAGGATGTATTCGCTGATGGCACCGAGCAGAGTAGCTCATTGTCGTCTTTCGTGCTCGCAGCCGTGTATGGATTCTAAAAAGAACAAAGTCAAGGGACTTACGTCTCTTATCAAAATGTGCAGTTATTAATTAGTGTATTAAAGGAGCTTGGATTGACCCAAGCTCCTTTCTTTTTTACCTATAGTATAGATACCTATTGCGCGGGTATTCTTAAAATCTGTCCAGGATAGATTTTATCGGGGTGTTCTAACATGGGCTTATTCGCTTCGAAGATCGCATTGTACTTCATCGGATCTCCATATACCTCTTTTGATATTTTAGATAGTGTGTCACCGCTTTTGACCTCATGAAAGATTGATTCTGGTTCTGGATTAGTCACCTCGATGTGATCAGATACACAGGCGATGCCCTCTACATTCCCAAGTGCCAGGATGACTTTCTCCCGATCAGCATTCGTCTGCGTAGATCCTGAGACGATGACCTGCTCAGCCAGCTCCAATCCAAGATTCTGCACCGGAATCCCCAGTCTCTGTACTTCAGCCTTAAGCGCATCTATCTTCGTGAGTTCTACTGGAGCGACCTCCTCCTTCTTCTTTCCAAATAGCTTTTGGCCAGCGCCCTTAATAAATGAAAATAATCCCATGGTATAACATTTTTTTGTTCGTGAAATAATGAAGCTATATTACAAATTAAATCGAAGACATGATACGTCTGAACGATTGGATCACCAGGCTGAGGAAGATTCGCTTTTATAGTTCATACATAGTGAAGCACAAAAACAAACTAATGAACGGCATGTAGCCTAGATTATCATAGCCACAAAAAGGCTGGTTATAAAATACTAATACACTGACTATGAGTCAGTTAAAAAATTCAATCAAGTGAAAACACAAATTACCAAAATAGAGATTACTCCGATCGAAATACCGCTCCATGAACCCTTTGTCATATCCAAAGGGGCACTCTCCGTGGCTAAAAACACTGTCATCAGGATAACCATCGGTGAAGGCCTGTCGGGTACTGGAGAGTGCTGCTCCTACCGCAGCATCCACGCCGAGACGCAGGAGGGCAGCATTGCAGCCGCTCAAAAAATAGCGGCCCTACTCCTCGGAAAAGATGCCAGAGAAATCAGAAAGTGTGTCCGCCTGATGGACCAACACTTCGTCGGCAATGCCTCGATCAAGTGTGCATTTGACATGGCTCTGTATGATCTGAATGCTCAGCTCTGCGAACTACCCCTGTATCGATATCTTCAAGGAGATGGGACGAAAACCATTCATACAGACATGACGATCAGCCTCCTGTCTAAAGAGGCTATGGTAGAAAAAGCGCTGCAGTACCAAGGTCAAGGATTTCCCGCACTAAAGGTAAAACTGGGCGATCGTCCCTCCCGTCTGGATGTAGACCGGATGACGGCCATCAGAGAGGCTGTAGGCAGCGAGCTCCCCCTGCGCATTGATGCGAATCAGGGCTGGAACTATCTAGAAGCAAGCAGCGCGCTGCACCAAATGGCGCATCTCGACATAGAACACTGCGAAGCTCCAGTGAGCGGCACTAACTTCATCGATCTCAAAAAGCTAAACCAAGAAAGCCCCATACCCATCATGGGTGACGAATCCATATTCAGCCATCAGGATGCTTATCGGATGCTTGCACATGACTGTGTCAATCTGATTAACATTAAGCTGGGTAAATCTGGTGGCATCAATCATGCTATGAAGATCGCCTCCGTCGCAGAAGCAGCTGGCGTAGACTGTCAGGTGGGATGCTTCTCCGAGTCGAGACTGGCCATCACTGCGCTCACCCACTTTGCCAAAGCTTGGGACCACATCATCTACCATGATCTAGACTCCCCACTCATGCAGGTAGATGATCCCGTCATAGGTGGCATCAGCTATCAGCCAGACTGGGAGGTGACACTGGATGAGTCAGTGGGTATAGGAGCGTCATTTGATGAAGCATTTTTAAATCGCTTCGATCAGATCAGCATAGCAGCCAGTTAATCTAGACCTGATCGGTCAGCCAATAAGTTACTAATCTATTTCCTTGACAGTCTTCATGTCTTAGATTATAGAAGACTATCTACATGCCTCATCAGACTGCCTCAGAAGCTTGGACCAATAGTTGTAATACACTTAGAAATTCAATCTGAGACTATGAGATACACTGCAAATTTTTCTGGTGGCTACAATGCATGGGACCTATTCTACCTGCGAGCTAAGCCCATCATCTATAAGCTGTGGGCAAAAAAAACACCCAACTCTGTAGAACACATCGAAAGAGCTTTCCTCAAGCTGTCAGTAGAAAATCCTGAAGTATCACCAGCTCACTACGACACTCTGATGACCAGGCTGATCGATATATTAGAACTAAATAAAAGCGTCAGCTTAGAAAATCAGACGACTGAGCAGCTGGTAGAGACCTACTACAATCCAAACTAATTATGACTTCGATGGCGGCTTAGATGGCCTGACCTCTATCTTACTCGGTAGAGACCTGGGATTCATCTGGAGCAGGTCCACGACCATCTGACCGATGTCTTCTGGCTGAATCTTCCAGGCATCAGCTTCAGTAGGTATGTGATCATTGAAGTGTGTCGCTACTGAGCCTGGCATGATCGTAGATACTTTGATCCCATACTGACGCAGGTCCAGCATAATGGCCTGCGAAAAACCCACCAATCCAAATTTACTGGCATTATAAGCAGCTCCTCTAGCGAAGAAATTAGTCCCTGCTAAGCTGGCAATGGTTATGATATAGCCCTCAGACTTTTTTAGACTTGGGATAGAAGCTTTCACTGTGTGAAATACGCCTGTCAGGTTCGTATCGATGGTGGCTGACCAGTCTTCATAGGACAGCTCATCAATGGGCTGAAAATGGCCGACCCCTGCATTCGCAATGCAAACATCTAACTGACCCCACTGAGCAATGATCTGCGCGACAGCTTGCTGCTCATCATTCTGTCTGGTGACATCTGACTGTAGGTAGAGGACTTTCTCTGAGCCCAACTTACTTTTAGCTTCTGCAAGCGAAGACTCACTCCTCCCACTGATAGCGACATGATAATCTTTCGCTAATAGAGCTTGGGCTACGCCGAGACCGATGCCTTTCGTCCCTCCTGTGATATATGCTACTTTCATTGATATTAT
>CALFUK010000048.1 GCA_937929945.1 uncultured Saprospiraceae bacterium | reverse complement strand
TAATTCGCTATGTGATGTAGCGTCATTTACTTAACTAAATTTTTTTTGGTATGGAATTATCAAACTCAAAAAATTTCTGTAGACATCGGTTTTATATAAATCAATGCAATATTCAAAATGATGCTATATCGGCATTTATTACCAAGGAGCCAGAGAAGGCATCAGGGGACGACACCATTTTCTTAAACCAAAATTGTTGTCAACTATGAGTAATTTGAACCTTAAATTTAATCGATTATTGGAATTATTACCGAGCTATCAAGGCTCGGAACCGCCTAATGCTCAATTTACGGGCGTTCGGCATTTTTCTAATTTACTGAATTTGCTTATTGTCTTGATAGTTAGCTTTTCGTTGCAAAACGAGATGTTGGCTCAATCATGTACGGTGACTGATGCATCTACTAGTTCTATTGCGCCTGAGGGCTCTGCATTGGATGGGACAGTAGCTCCTTTCATAGCAGCGGATCCATGTATTCCCACTTCTACGGCAGAAGCAAGTGATCATAGAGGCTTTATGATCGGATGTGCTCAGACGGCTTGTCCTGTTAGCTTTGATCCACCGGCAGATCCTCTTGAAGTGCCCACAGTTACGTGTCCAATAGAGGCAGTCGAATATCAAATACCCATAAGTGATAATCAAGGAGTTTTCATACAGTATTGGAATAACTGTGTTGATGGTGTGTCTGGATTGCCTGCTGTAAGTGCAGTAAGTCAAGGATTTATCAATCAATTCTTTTGTGAGATTGATGGTAAAGGATATCCAACTCCGCCAACATCGTTAGGTACTCCTTTGTCTGGAATTGTTAATATTCTGCCCCAAAGGTCAGAAGATATCAGAGACGATGTGTTGCCTGCCTTGGGTGTATCATGTACTGAAGACCAGCAAAAGGAAACCGAATTAATCCAAGTAGATTATTGGATTATCCTACCTAAGAGTGTGCCAACGATTGGTTTCCAGTTAGGAGGTAATCGATTTGATGCGGCTTTATTAATGATTGGTCCTGATGTAGATAATATGTGCGCGACCGCTGACTTTACCAATCCAATTCGAAATGGGGTCGCAGGAGCTAATACAGCCTACTACGATGTACCAGATAGTGCTACCAGGATTTGTGGTGCCTTGGCATTGCGAGCCCGATTTTATGTGACAGATGTAGAAGGATTTTTTAGAGTTGATCCAGAGATTAATATTGGTGATGGATTCAAGACACTTGATGAATTAGAAGGCGCATTGGTCTTACCAGCTGCAAGTGCTGACGACAATGTAGTACCTAACACTGATCTAAGTGATGCAGCTAAAGGTTATATAGATGCTAACGGTAATATCTTCAATCTTAATGAAGAGTGGCAACCAACTGCCTGTCCTTCTGAACCAGCTTCATTAATTGTAGAAGGGCCTGAAGACCCAATCGAGTCTTGTGATGCGTCAGTGATTGATTTAGAGCAGTTTAATAATTGTGCTGGTGATATTGTATTAACATACAGCACTACCTCTGCTAATGCGAAAGTAGATGGTAATTCGCTGAATTTCATACCGCCTGATCCATTTAGTGAGCCAGTAGTCATACCAATGACTGCTGTAGTAGCTGGTTGTACTATGGAGTTTGAAGTGACTGTGAGCTGCCCGATTGGTTGTGAAAATTTTATGGGATCCGGTGCAGAATTCTGTGCATACATTGATGGCTTAGATGCGGCCGATCCATTAAGGACAGAAGATTGTGATGAGGGTGGAGTGGATAACCAGACAGAGTGTGCAAATGGTGATGATCCCCTAAATGCAGCGGATGATTATGACTGTGAGGGCATCATTGCAGCAGGAATTGATATCTGTGATTTTATCGCAACCAACCCAGATTCAGAATTAGCTAGCTTAGATTGTGACGGTGGAGGTGTAGACAATGCCACAGAGTGTGCCAATGTTGATAATCCAACCGATCCAACCGATCCACTAGATGATTATGACTGTGAAAAAGCCTTAGCTGATGGCCTGAATATTTGTGGTTATATAGCTGCTAACCCTACTTCAGAATTGGCAGCACTAGACTGTGACGCAGGTGGCGTAGATAACCAGACAGAATGTACAAATGGAAGTGATCCGACCGATCCAGCAGACGATGTAAGTTGCGATGATATTCTCGGTAGCGGAGGTGATATATGTGCTTATTTAATGACTAATCCAGCCTCAGCCCTTGCAGGCTTAGACTGTGACGGTGGCGGTGTAGATAACTTGACAGAATGTGCAGCAGGCGATGATCCAGCAGACCCAATGGATGATTATGACTGTGACAACATAGCAGCAGCAGGTGTAGATATCTGCGGCTACATCACAGCGAATCCTACGGCAGCAATTGCGACTTTAGATTGTGATGGCGGCGGAGTGGATAATGCCACAGAATGTGCAAATGGAGATGACCCGACGGACGCTACGGATGATTACGACTGCGCTCAAGCGGTACAAGATGCTTTAGACATATGTGCCTATATAGAAGCGAATCCAGATTCAGAATTAGCGAGTTTAGACTGTGACGGTGGCGGGGTAGATAATGCCACAGAATGTGCAGCAGGCGATGACCCGAGTGATCCAGCGGATGATTATGACTGTGATAATGTAGGAGCAGCAGGTATAGATATCTGTAGCTACATCACAGCAAATCCGGGCTCACAATTAGCGAGTTTAGACTGTGACGGTGGCGGTGTAGATAATCAGACAGAATGCGCAAATGGCGACGACCCAACTGACCCAGCAGATGATGCAGACTGTGCTACAGCACTAGCGAATGGCGATGACATCTGTGCGATCATAGACGCGAATCCGACCTCAGTGTTGGTAGCAGCCGACTGTGATGGTGGAGGAGTAGATAATGCTACAGAATGTGCAGCAAGCGATGATCCAGCAGACCCAATGGATGATTATGACTGTGACAACATAGCAGCAGCAGGTGTAGATATCTGTGGCTACATCGCAGCGAATCCAACAGCCCAAATCGCGACTTTAGATTGTGATGGCGGCGGAGTGGATAATGCGACAGAATGTGCAAATGGAGATGACCCGACGGACGCTACGGATGATTACGACTGCGCTCAAGCGGTACAAGATGCTTTAGACATATGTGCCTATATAGACGCGAATCCAGATTCAGAATTAGCGAGCTTAGACTGTGACGGTGGCGGGGTAGATAACCAGACAGAGTGTGCTAATGGAGATGATCCAAGTGATCCAGCGGATGATTATGGATGCGAGCAGGCAGAAGCAGATGGTATCAATATCTGTGGCTACATCACAGCGAATCCAACCTCAGCCTTAGCGACCTTAGATTGTGACGGCGGCGGTGTAGATAACCAGACAGAATGTGCTAATGGAGATGATCCAAGCGATTCAGCTGATGACTATGACTGTGCTCAGGCAGCGCAAGATGTCTTAGACATATGTGCATATCTGATGTCCAATCCAGGCTCACAATTAGCGAGTTTAGATTGTGACGGCGGAGGTGTAGATAATCAGACAGAATGTACGAATGGCGATGATCCAACGGATCAATCGGATGACTACGACTGTGCACAAGCAGCAACAGATGGACTTGATATATGTATATACATTAATGCAAATCCGACAGCCCAAATCGCGAGTTTAGATTGTGATGGCGGCGGTGTGGATAATGCGACAGAATGTGCGAATGGAGGAGATCCGACAGATGACGATGACGATTACGGATGTGACGAGGCAGCGGCAGATGGTATTTCAATCTGTGACTACCTAACAGCGAATCCTAAAGCAGCACTGGCTACACTAGACTGTGATGGCGGCGGCGTAGATAATCAGACAGAATGTGCAAATGGCGAAGATCCAGCAGACCCTGCGGATGATTGCCAGACATTGGTAGATCTAGGTACGGATATCTGTGCTTTGATCTTAGCTGATCCATCCAGCCCAGTAGCGGCCTCAGATTGTGATGGTGGTGGTATCTCTAATGGTGACGAATGTGCCAGCGGACAAGATCCCTCAGACCCAGCAGATGACTGTGATGCAGCCTTAGATGGCAATCTAGATATCTGTGCAATTATGGCAGGCGATGCCAATCACCCCATGGCAAATTTAGATTGTGATGGTGGCGGAATTGATAACATTACAGAATGTAACAGTGGAGAGAATCCGACAGACCCGAGTGATGACTGTAGAGCAGCCGAGGAAGAGGGAATCGATATCTGTGCAATTATTGCAGCAGATCCCAATAACCCCATCGCGGCTTCAGACTGTGACGGTGGTGGCATCATCAACAGTTTAGAATGTGCAGAAGGCGGCGACCCATATAATGGAGCTGATGACTGTGCCTCAGCGGATGCGATCCCCGGAGACTTCTGTACGTTCGTGATTGAGAATCCGACCAGCGATGCTGCACTAGCAGATTGCGACGGTGGTGGAGTCAATAATTATAATGAATGTATCAATGGAGAAGATCCATTTGATAGTACAGATGATTGTCAGGCAGCACAGGAAGGTAACCTTGATATATGTACCTATGTGATTGCAAATCCGACCAGCCTATTAGCTACATCTGATTGTGACAATGGTGGAGTCAGTAATTATCATGAATGTATTAGCGTAGAGGATCCACTATTCGATTCAGAAGATGACTGTGCCACAGTAGTTGCAGAGAATTTAGATATCTGTGCATTATTGGTACAGTATCCAAATAGTGATCTGCATACAGCAGACTGTGATGGCGGCGGTATTGACAATGCGACTGAGTGTGCCAATGGAGCAGATCCACATGATCCAGTAGATGATTCTTGTGAGAGCATGGAAGCAGCTGGATATGATATCTGCGCCCTGCTGGTAGCTAATCCAGGTCACCCTATCGCAGCACAAGACTGTGACGGTGGCGGCGTGAATAATCTGATTGAGTGTGATCCGAATGGAGATGGCGACACGTCAGATCAAAATAGTCCATTTGACAGCACAGATGACTGTGAGTCAGCGGAAGAAGGCGGAGTAGACATCTGCGCGATCATCGCAGCAGATCCTGCATCAGTCTTTGCAGCGCTGGACTGTGATGATGGAGGACTGGATAATGCGACCGAGTGTGCTAACGGAGCTAATCCATTTAGCTCAGATGATGATACCTGTGACAGTGTATTAGCATCAGGCTATGACATGTGTGCTTTGATCGTAGCGAATCCAGGACACCCGCTTGCCTCACAAGATTGTGATGGTGGTGGTGTGAATAACTTAGTAGAATGTGATCCAAATGGCGATGGTGACCCATCTGATCAAAATGATCCGTTTGGTGATGCTGACGAATGCGAATCAGCACAAGAGGGTAGTATAGACATCTGTGCCATTATTGCAGCAGACCCAGCAAGTATCTTTGCAGCGCTGGACTGTGACGGTGGCGGTATTGATAATGCGACCGAATGTGCCAATGGAGGCGATCCATTCGATGATGTGGATGACAGTTGTGATAACATGCTAGCAGCAGCTTACGACATTTGTGGCTTGATTCTGGCAAATCCAGGACATCCACTGGCTTCACAAGACTGTGATGCAGGTGGCGTGCTAAATAGCACTGAGTGTGATCCAAATGGCGATGGCGATCCAAGTGATGGCTCAGATCCGTTTGATCCTTTGGATGACTGTGGTATGACCTTGGCTAATGATGGCAGCATCTGTGATATACTGGCAGCTGATCCAAGCTCACCGATTGGTGCATTGGATTGTGATGGTGGTGGTATAGACAATGCGACGGAGTGTGCCAGTGGTAACGACCCATCAGACCCATCAGATGACTGTGAAGCAGCAGAAGCGAATAATGTGAACCTCTGCTTATTACTATCAGGTAATCCGAATAACCCATTAGCCACAGAAGACTGTGATGGTGGCGGACTGGATAATATTACAGAATGTCAAAACCAGGAGAATCCATTTGATTCCAGTGATGAATGTAATCCGTTCTTAGAATCAGATATCGATATGTGTACTTTCTTAGCGGCGAATCCAGGCAATCCATTAGCGGATGCAGACTGTGATGGAGCGGGTAAGACGAATGGTGACGAATGTGCAGCAGGTGGTAACCCAATCGATCCGAATGACGATGGATGTGAAAGCTTTGCAGCCTCAGGATTAGATCTATGTGACTTCATCGCAGCGAATCCGATGAACCAAATGGCTCAAGAAGATTGTGACGGTGGTGGCATCGATAATGCGACAGAATGTGCAGCAGGTAATGATCCATTAGAGCCAGGAGACGACTGTGACTCAGCAGCGGACCAAGGCGTGGACATCTGCGCTCTGCTCTTGACAGAACCAACGAATCCCATGGCGACACAAGACTGTGATGGCGGTGGCCTAGATAATGCGACAGAATGTGCGAACGGCACCAATCCTCAGGACTCAGCAGATGAGTGTGATGCGGTGGTGACAGCAGGTATAGATATTTGTGCAGTCATAGAAGCAGATCCTACGAATGCGCTGGCCACAGCAGACTGTGACGGAGGCGGCATCAATAATGCCACAGAGTGTGATGCGGGTACGGATCCCTTTGATCCAAGTGATGAATGTGATGCAGGAAGTGGCAGTGACCTAGACCTGTGTGCGATACTAGCACTGAATCCGACCCTGCCAATAGCCACAGAAGACTGTGACGGCGGCGGTATCGATAATGCGACGGAATGTGCTAATGGTGAGAATCCATTTGATTCCTCAGATGACTGTCAGGCGGCAGATGATTCTAATCTGAATCTGTGTGCGCTGTTATTAGTTGAGCCTAATCATCCACTGGCGAATGAAGACTGTGACGGTGGTGGCATCACGAATGCGATTGAGTGTTCCAGTGGTGAGAATCCATTTGATTCCTCAGATGACTGTAAGGCAGCAGTAGATAAGAATGTGGATCTGTGTGCACTGATTGGAAGTGACCCATCGCATCCGATGGCGAGCCAAGATTGTGATGGCGGTGGTGTGAACAATATCTTGGAGTGCTTCAGTGGAGATGATCCATCTGACTCCTCAGATGATTGTGCAGCAGCAGCATCAGAAGGCTTAGACATATGTGCTTTACTGGCGGTGAATCCGAATAGCGGATTTGCGACATCAGATTGTGATGGCGGCGGTGTGAATAATGCGATGGAATGTGCCAATGGTCAAGACCCCACTGATGGTGGAGATGACTGTGATGCACTGATAGCCAGTGGAGCAGACATCTGTGCGATGATTGCTGCAGATCCGAATAGCGCAATAGCCACAGCAGATTGTGATGGCGGCGGTATCGACAATGCGACAGAGTGTAGCACGGGAGGAAATCCCGCAGCAGAGGGCGATGACTATGCCTGTGACTCTGCGATCAACTCAGGAGCAGACATCTGCGCCCTGATAGCAGCAGATCCAAGTATTCCGATAGCCTCACTGGATTGTGATGGTGGTGGTATAGACAATGCAACTGAGTGTGCGAGTGGAGAAAATCCCTTTGACTCCTCAGATGACTGTCAGACGATTGCAGACGAAGGCCTGAATATCTGCGAGATGATCAATGGCAACCCAGGACATCCATTAGCAAGCATTGATTGTGATGGTGGTGGGATAGATAACTTGACAGAGTGTATCAACCATACTGATCCGAGTGCGCCAGGTGATGATTGTACCGCAGCTTGTGCAGCTGGTATAGACATCCATGTATTGATCGGAGGTAATCCGAATCACCCAATGGCACAGCAAGATTGTGATGGTGGTGGCGTCAATAACTTTGACGAATGCATCGCTGGGCAAGATGCCTGTGATCCATTAGATGACTGTCAGACAGCGATTGACAATGGTACGATCTGTGCACTAGTGGCAGCTAATCCAAGTAGCCCGATGGCAACAGCGGACTGTGACGGTGGCGGCATAGACAATGCGACGGAATGTGCTAATGGTGGCGATCCAGGAGATCCGACAGATGACTGTGGATCCGTGGGTACTGGAGCAGATCTATGTGCATTGATCAATAATGATGCGAACCATGCATTTGCCAACTTTGATTGTGATGGTGGCGGGGTGACGAATATCGTAGAATGTCAGCAAGGAGAAGATCCACTGAATGCGAGTGATGACTGTCAAGCAGCCGTAGATGCGAATATCTTGTGTGCGATCATTTTGGCGAATCCATCTAATCCACTAGCACAGCAAGACTGTGATGGAGGAGGCGTGATCAATATTACAGAATGCCAGACAGGCGAAGAGCCAGGGCAGACACCAGGCGATGATTGTCAGGCAGCTGTAGATGCAGATCTGGATCTATGTGCGCTGATCAATAATGATCCTGCACATCCATTTGCACAGCAAGACTGTGACGGCGGCGGTGTGAGTAATATCATAGAATGCCAGACAGGAGAAGATCCAAGCCGTACACCAGGAGACGACTGTCAGTCAGCTATTGATGCGGGCGTATTAGCCACCTTAGCATCAGACAGCAGTAATCCACTGTATACAGCGGACTGTGACGGAGACGGCACGGCTAACTTTGAAGATGAAGACATGTTAAATCCCTGTGTGGATGCGACAGTACTTATCGGCTCAGGCGACTGTGATGGAGACGGCACGCGCAATGCCTTAGACTCCTCCCCATTTGATCCATGTGTAGATGCGACGACGCTACTACCTGATGGAGACTGTGATGGAGACGGTACGCCTAATGGCGAAGATTCAGCCCCATTAGATCCATGTGTGGACTTCACGATATTCAATTCGAGTGTGTGTGATGAAGCAGCAGGCCTGGTGGACTGTTCAATCAATACGAATGTATTCTTAGAAGGCAGTCTGATTGGGATCGGGATAGAGACCTACGGAGCGAGTATGAGGACAGATCTGAATGATCAAGGGTTACTGCCAGGTATGACGCCGGTGACGGGTTTTGCTACGGCTACCCCAGCGGGTCATCCATATGCTGGAGCACCTTGGAATCATACAGCTACGACAGGAGCAGGATTCACGGACTCAGACTATCCTACGGATGTGACTGACTGGGTCTTAGTAGAGCTTAGATCAGGCCTAGCGGCGAGTACGACGATATGTACTCATGCAGGCTTTGTGAACAGTGATGGAGAAGTCTCCTTCCCAGAAGAGTGTAACTGTGATGTGCTGCCAGGTCAGCAAGTGCGCATTGTGATCAAGCACAGAAACCATGTGCCGATCATATCACCGCTGGTGACAGTTGACAACACAGGACTGGCGAGCTATGACTTTAGAGTACAAGACAGTTTCAGATCCAGCCCATTTGACGTGGGTCAGATAGCATTGCCTGGCGGCATATATG
Source organism: uncultured Saprospiraceae bacterium (assembly GCA_937929945.1). Classification (GTDB taxonomy): domain Bacteria; phylum Bacteroidota; class Bacteroidia; order Chitinophagales; family Saprospiraceae; genus CALFUK01. The sequence continues at coordinate 115,986 of CALFUK010000048.1, read as the reverse complement.
CCATGGTAGCGGGCAATGGTGATCAGAGTGTCTTGAACACATCGCAGGCAGACGTAGAGACGAATGACAAGCAGGTATGGTTAGATCGCAATAGTGATAATGACATGTACAGCCCTGCGGATTATGATATGAATGGAGACGTTAATAGTAATGATAAGTTCTTGTGGTTGAAAAATAACCTCACCTCAGGAACGCTGATGAATTAATTATTCCATACTTGAGGAGTGGTGCATTTATTTGCACTGCTTCTCTACTTTAAATATTAAAAAGATGATAAAAAATATAGTTTTTAAATACATAATATTGAGTTTGTTGTCACTGAGTCTAGTGACAGTGCAGGCTCAAGACTGGACGATCGCTTTGAGCGTAGATCAGCTGGAGTGTTCATCGCAGAGCTTTTGTTACTCAGTATTGATTAAGTCACATTCGGAAGATTTTTTATTAGGGTCTTCCAATATTAGATTATTCTATAATACAAAAACGCAGACGTATCAGGATGAATCCATCGTATTGAGTGGTAATAAAGGCTACCGCATCAGCAATGATCAGGTCAAGTATCACAAAGCCTCTTTACCAGGCTATGGAGAAATATCTTTTGAAGATCATCTGGGCCTGATCGATATACCGATTGATTTTTCTGGAGATCAAGCAGATGCGATCCAAGTCACCTCAGGGGCTTATGTGCCGATAGCCAGTCAGGTCTGTTTTCAGTCCAGCGCTAAGCAGCACATTGCGGATCCAGCAGACTTCGTCTGGGTGTCAGAGAAGACGAAGTATAACTATACCTCGATATCCACTACAGTGAATACTTATGCAGGTCATACGACAGATATAGAGGGGTCTAACTTTATTATGCCTGAGACCCAGACCAGAGGAGACTGCGGCGTGAGTGCATTGCTGACAGATGCGAGTAATTATCCGAATCCATTTAGTGAGTCTACCTCGATCAGTTTCAGTCTGGCACATGAGTCACCAGTCAGCATAGTGGTATATGGATCTGATGGTCAGCTGGTACTCAGTGAGGAACTGAATTTGGCACCTGGCAATCACAGCTACGATATTCAGCAGCACCAATTGAATGGATCAGGGATCTATATCTATAAGGTGAAGACACCGAATAATATGGTAGAGAAGAAGATGCTATTACTAAGTAAATAAGTAAGCAGCTAAGTACGAGCTAACAGAAATAGATTACCTGAACAGACAACATAAACAAGTTGATAAATGAACTAAGTAAATAGATAAATGATAGTGAAATAGAAAGAGTGCGTGGTGACAGAGTCGCCACGCACTTTTTATTTGTAGTATCATAGCGAGATGTTCGAGAGTCTTAGTTATATTCAATTATAAATAAATAAGATGTACTATGATAATATGTAAAATGCCCTATCAGATAATAATACTTATATGGCTATTAGTCGGCCTGACGTCGTGTCAAGAGAACCAGTCTAAGCCGAAGTCCGCTCCAGTAGTGGCTACTGGGATACAATGGATGAGCATTGAAGAGGCGGAGGAGAAGATGAAATCTGACCCCAGAGAGATATTTGTGATGGTCTATGCGAATTGGTGCCCGCACTGCAAGAATTTTGATAAGACGACCTATCAAAACCCTAAGGTCATTGCTGAATTGAATACGAAATTTTATCCCGTCAAAATCAATGCTCACTCCAATGAGAGTATGGTATATCAGGGCAAGACATTTACGAATCCAAATTTTGATTCGACAAAATCAAAGAATGAGCGCAACAGCTATCATGAAATACTATATGAGATCCAGGCAGGCAGTATTCCTTCCATTGTCTTCATAGGTAGTGATTTTCAAGTAAAAGGAGCAGAGCTCGGCTTTAAGGAAGCTGACGAATTACGCTCCCTCATGAAGATGTATAATAATGGCTGATGAGTGCGTATGACTCATGACATGACATTGTCAGCTCATATTAGAGCTGAATACATCAACTCTATTAGAAAAAGTAAAACCTAGAATCCAGATTTTACTTTTTTTAGTTTATGGGTTTTGTGATCGTGTGGGGTGTTGGTCTAAGTAATTATATTTTACTAGCGCTTTATCAATATGAATGAAAGAATTTTCATACCTATGAAGCGTCAAATAATATCAATGATAATTTTGTGGGGAGTCATATTAAAATTAATTTTTATTAATAAAAGTTAATTTTATTATTTACACCTTTCTTTGTATTTTAAATAATATTTTAAAATACCTGCTTTAAGATTGATCTTGTTTATATACATTTGAATGTGCTTAGTTCTAAGGCTAAGTAAAATCTTCTTCCGAGTAATTATCGAATTTAACTCACCTCCGAGTAATTATCGAATTATCTAAGTCTTTCTTTTCGAATCAATCTAACCTACGGCCATTTATGATGTCCTGATAGATTGTAATTATTTATTCCAAAATCCGATTTATCATGCGACAATTGTACTCCATTTGTTTTGTGCTGACAGTAGTGTTAGTGCCATTTAATCATCTACTCTCACAGACATTTTCGCTCGGCTTCTCCGAAGCTGATGTTAATTGTGGAGGTGCTACAGTTTGCTACGATGTGAACTTAGCAGCTGATGCAACTACCTTTGATTTAGGCTCTTATAATCTAAGGCTTTTTTATGATCAGAGTAGAATAAACTATCTCAATGGTAGTATAAATACAAATAGTCTGCCAAGTTCATATTCTATTGGAAATGTGCAAGACCAGAGTGGCGATCTAAGTGGCCTTGGATCTCAGCCATTTGAAATGACACTGGGATTTTTGGAGATAGGAGTAGACTATACTCCATCTACTGCAGCCAGTATCAGCGGCACTAATACGACCATATTGCAGAATCTCTGCTTCAGTATTACTGACTCTGATATCTTAAATGATCCTGCTTCTTGCTTCGATCTGATTTGGGTGAATGATGATTCCAATGAAAGATACACTAATAGTGTAACCACGATTAACAATGCGAGTAATGGAACAACAACGGACCTTTCTAATTCGACTTATATAAATCTTACATCTGCTAATAATTGCATCAGTAGTGCTTGTATGGCAGATCCATGTAATCCAATCGTAGATGCAGATAATGATGGGGTATGTGATGTAGGTGCTAATCCTGACATTGATCCTAACGACCCGTGCCGACCAAACCCATCGAGCCCAGCCTGTATCAGTGATGAGTTCGCTTTTGAACTCAGTTTTGTAGGTGGTGCTGTGGATTGTGATACGGATCAGATCTGCTACAATGTGGCTATCAGCTCTCCAGAGAGCTTTTCTTTAGGCGCTTATAATTTGAGGATGTTCTATGATAATGACATCTTGGATCTTGTCGACGCATCACCTAATCTAAACCCTGGTAGTGCATTAGCCTCTTCTTATTCTATCCAAGTAATCTCTGATACAAATCAAGGAGATCAGTCAGCGAATGGCGGACTTAGCTTTGATGACAATCTTGGTTTTATAGATGTGGGTGTGGACATTAATGCTGCCGGAGCACCTATCAATGTAGCTCAGGTATCTTCTATTATACTTTATGATCTATGTTTTGATGTAGTAGATCCAGCAGCTCTAAATGAGCCCTCTATCTGCCCTGACCTAATTTGGGTGAATGAAATAACAAATGAAAATTACACAGGTGCTCTGACAACAGTCAATGTCGAATCAAATAATGGACAGACGACTGATTTGAGTAATTCGACTTATAATAATCTAACGAGTAATGATGCTAACTGTCTGACAGTAGCATGTAATCCTATTACCTTTGAATTAGACTTTACCGATGCAGACGTAGATTGTAATGCAGGAGAGATCTGCTACAATGTAACGATGTCAGCTCCAGAGGACTTTTTATTGGGATCATACAATCTAAGACTATACTATGATGGTGATGTGATAGATGCTGTAGACGCTTCGCCTAATACGGCTGGTGATGCTGCTCTTGCTGCTAATTATACCATAGGGTCTATTAATGATATGCAGGGTGGTGATATGTCAGGTAACGGTTCATTATCATTTGATGATAACCTGGATATCATAGATATAGCGATCGACTATTTTGGTGGGTCTGCTGAGCTTATCACTTCCACACCAAGAGTCGTCACCTATGATCTATGTTTCACAGTGGTGGACTCAGATCTGATATCTGAGCCAGCAGTATGTTTAGAAGCTGTCTGGGTGACTAATGCGACAGAAGAAAATTACACAGTAGGGGAGACTACAGTAAATGTGGCTAATACTATCGGTGTCACGACAGACATTGATAATTCAATCTATAATGGATTAGAGCCAAGTGGTGAGAATTGTGCATTCTCTGTATGTCAAAAATGTCCTGCGATAGCTTGTAATGATAGAGTACAGATATCACTGGATAATATGTGCCAGGGAGTGACACTAGATATGCTACTGGAAGGAGGATTCGTAGGATCGGCTACGATTCAGATCACAGGTGCTGATGGCAAAGTCGTCACAGCAAGCGCAAATATGCTAGATGGTGTATTTTTGGATAAGGATGGAGTAGAGCTGGACTGGAGCGCCTATGTCGGTGATCTGATCAGCTATAAAATAATCAGTGATTGTGATGGTAACTCTTGTTGGGGTGAGGCACTGATTGAGATAAAAAGAGTTCCTGTACTGGATAGCCCTTGTAAAATTACGAGAGGTGAAAACATTATCAAAGAAATAAAATTTTCTGACCTTGCTACTGCTGATGTAGTGGTGCCTTATACCGTGAAGGACGTTTGTCAGCTACCTATTCAGGTCACGACTTCTGATGCAATACTCTACAGCTGTGCGCTGGGAGATGATGGAGTCGCTGGTACCTCTGATGATGGATGGTGTACCTCTTCTTGTGTCTTCACAGATGACGGGACTGCTGTGACTGTATCATTACAGGCCAGTGCTGGTGACCCTACAGGTGCATTGATACCTGCTGGCAAGACTTGCACAGTATCAATCAAGGTGCCTGACTGTGCCCCATGCATTGCATGGTGTAGTGAAGAAGGTTCAAGGTCTTATCCTGACGGCTTTATTACTTTGGATGATATTAAAAAAATGACTGATGAAGGTTGTTTTGCTGATATTGTAGGTGATATAGACGTGGTAGAGAATGTAGAGGGAGATGCTTGTGAATCACTAACAGAAGTATCTTATTACGCCAGAGTGAATATATACGGTGAAGTCTCTAAGACTCTCATCCTAGAGCAAGCCTTTAAGACTGTGCCGCTGAATCCTCTTAAAGTCAGAGCACCCTTGTCTCCTGTCGAGATCGATTGTGGTAAGGTGTCTCAGACTGCAACCCCTGCTGAAATATTCGCAGTGACGGGTAGTGGCTCATTAGCATTTCCATTTTTCAGTGATGAGCACACTCAGGTGCCAGTGACGGTAGAGATATGTGGTTTAGACCACTATCAGGTAGCCACTGATACCACTGAGCAGGCAGTAGCGATAGAAGTAGATGAAAATAAAGATGGCGTGACTGATGGTACTGTGTGGGTCCTGCTCCCAGTAGTCAATAAAGTGGTCAAAGATTCATTAGTGTGTGAAGTGGTGAAAATTGCCACTGATGGTAATATCATTGTCAATGATGCCAAGGGCAAATGCCTGGGCGATGGTACAGCATACGTATTAAAAAATGCTAAAGGCGATCCTGTGAAAATCACTAAGCCAGCGGCCTTCACAGGAAATAGCGCCAGCTATCCTGGAAGTACGACCTGTGACATGCAGACAGATGACGCCATCGTACACATTGAAGATCCTAAGTATTGTAACTTAATTGTATCCTATTCAGATGCAGGCCCATTCGAAGCTTGTGGAAGTGGATATAAGATCATCAGATCATGGTTAGTACTTGATTGGTGTGATAGTAGAGCTAAAGGCATAGAGTTGGGTAATCAGTTTATCGAAATCATCGATACTGAAGCGCCAGAATTTGAGCCTATTGCCGATGATGCAGTGAGCATAGATCCATGGGTGTGTTCTGCTAAGTATCCACTCAATCTTCCAGATGTGAAGGATGGCTGTGATGGTTCAGAGATTGATTTTGATATTCAAGTATCTCAAGGTAGATATGACAAAGCATCAGGATTCATTGTAGATCTATTCCCTACGAAGGATTCTATAGAGATCATTATAAAGATAAAAGATGATTGCCAAAATGAGGCAAGAGACACATTTAACCTGCGTGTATTTGATGGAGTGGCTCCAGTACCTGTATGTCATGATAACCTAGTCGTATCACTGACCACGGGTGGAGTAGCGAAGATATTTGCTGATGACTTTGATGCAGGCTCACATGATGCCGGCTGTGGAGATGTAGAAATATTAGTGGCTAGAATGGCTGGCTGCTGTGATGATGAGTGCGCAGGTGGAGACAAAGTCTGTATGAAGTTTGACAAATTTGGAGAATGTATAGAAGAAGGCATCAGCCCAGAGTCTGATGAGTTTGGAGAGTTTGTGAAGTTCTGCTGTGATGATGCTGGAAAGACAGTCATGGTAGCTGTATTAGTCATAGATCCTTCAGGTAACAGGAATACATGTATGATGGAAGTCACCGTGGTAGATAAGTCCACTGTAGCACTTAACTGTGAGGATGTGACCATCAGCTGCTTAGATGACCTCAGTAAAGTAGGCCCAGCATCACCTATCGCCGCTGTGTGCGAAGGTGGATCAGCAGACTTACTGGATGAAGAATATTCAGATAATGGATGTGGTACTGGAATCATGACCAGGACGTGGTGGATAGACAGAGACGGAAGTGGAGACGCCAGCCCAGGTGACCCTACGTGTAAGCAACGTATTACCATTGTATCTGATGAGTCAAGCCAATTCGATCCGCGTACGATCAAATGGCCGAGACACTACACAGGTGAAATATACACAGGTGTGAATCTGGAGTGTGGTGCACCTGAAGAAGTAGAAGTAAAAGATGAGTATGGTAAAGTAATTGGTCTGGATACAGTGATCACTGTGAAGACAATAGAAAACCATGAAGTGAAGATGGGAGATGTGCTCTCATGTTCTTCTACTGACATAGGTGATGCGCCAGTATGGTGTAACTCACCGTGTGGTCTAGTAGGCTACAGTGTAGAGGAAGAAGAGGTCATAGCTTCAGATGCTTGTAAGAAAGTCATTAAGAGATGGACTGTCATAGACTGGTGTATCTGGGATGCTAACGGACCTTCTCCTCAGGATGACGCGAATGATACGAATGCTGATGCATTCGAGGCTGTGGAAGACTGGGCACAAGGAGAATGTGCTGGATGTGATACAGACCTGCTGGCTGACGCCGTGTACTTCAGATATGACAAAGTAGATCGTGATGGATACTATACTTATGATCAGGTGATCAAGGTAGTAGATGATTCTGACCCTACTATCACAGTGGATGCAGAGTACAAGCAGCTCATCTCAGGAGGAGCTACGAGCAAAGATGATGATACGACTTGTCAAGGATCAGGTACAGTAACTGCATCAGCACAAGATCAGTGTGGAGGCATAGATTCTGCTTCAGAATTTCTCAGATGGGAAATCACCAGAATGGAGAATGGAGTGGTAGCTGCTAGAAAGAACCATGTAGGCGCAACGGCTGAAATGGGTACTGGCGAAGGCGGACCTGGAGATACATACACCATCATCTGGGAAGTATCAGATGGATGTGGTAATGCGGCTCGCTCTGAGACTGAGGTGACATTTGGTGATGACAAAGCACCAACGCCACTCTGTATCTCAGGTGTGACGACGGCATTTATGCAAGAGACAGGTACAGTGACAATCTGGGCTAAAGATTTTGATCTTGGTAGCTTTGATAACTGTACTGATGTGATCTTCTCCATGGTACCATCAGGAGAAGAAGCGATTCAGCCAGGTGCTGAAGGATTTGATGCTCAGGGTAATTATACCTTCAACTGTACTGACGTAGCTAACTTTGCAGACTTCGATGTCTGGGTATGGGACGCGAATGGTCTTGGAGACTTCTGTACAGTAGGTGTCCTCGTAGGAGGTACATGTAATCAAGAAGATACACCCGCAGAGGGAGCCTCTGGCCAACTGATCTCAGGTACAATATTGACGGAGCTGGGTGAGGCGGTAGATAACACTAATGTAAGTATCTCAGCGTCACTGGCAGAATACCCTAAGTCTATGACTACATCATCAGACGGACAGTATAGCTTCAATAGTAACCCAATGGGTAATCAGTATAGGATACAGGCTGAGCGTAATGATAACATCATCAATGGTGTATCTACGATCGACATCGTCCTCATACAAAAGCACATACTGAACTTGGATCAACTGTCCTCACCGTACCAGATGATAGCAGCTGATATTAATAATAGTAGATCAATCACTGCGAGTGACTTGGTGAGTCTCAGAAAAGCCATACTGGGTGTCATCGAAGAATTTCCGAATAATAAGAGCTGGAGATTCAGTGCAGCAGACTTCGCACTAAATGTGAATCAAAGCCCTTGGCCATTCATGGAAGAGATCAATGTATTCAGCAATGGACAGGATATGGATCAGGAAGATTTTATAGCCATTAAGGTGGGTGATGTCAACCAGAGTGCCACACCTAATAGACTGAGTCGTGCGGAGACAAGATCACTCTCAACACTGCGATTCACTGCAGAGGAGAGAATGGTCAATGAGGGTGAGATCATCACAGTACCGATCAGATCTACCGACTTTGTAGATGTAGCAGGATTCCAATCCACGCTCAGATTTGCTGATCTAAAGTATGTGTCAGTAGAGTCTGGTGCCATAGAGATGACGGAAGAGAATGTAGCAGTATTTGCAAATGAAGAGCTGACCATGTCATGGAATGATGCTGGTATGATCAGTACGGATGAGGTATTATTCACTCTGACCTTTGAGGCATTATCCAGTACTTTATTAAGTGAGTCATTAGAATTCAATGCTGATAGAATAGTATCTGAAATTTACACAGGCGACGATTTAGAGCAGGCTAATCTTGAGATTTCAATCTTGAATGCAGATGCAGCAGCTGCTCTATTCCAGAATGATCCGAATCCATTCGTGGATGAGACGACGATCAGATTCACATTAGCAGATGCTGAAGAGAATGTATCATTCTTGATCACGGATGTATCTGGTAAGCAAGTACAACACATGCAAGCTGATTTTGCTAAAGGTGAGAACAGTCTCACGATTTCAGCTAAGAAACTTGGACTACAAGACGGAGTGTACTATTACACGATGACATCTAATGCAGGCTCTATAACCCGCAAGATGGTTATCCTAAATAATTAAAATAGTACCCCAGAAATAGTAAAACGATTGAGAAAGTTATTGATTTGATTAGATATAATACCAGCCCTGTACGGTTATCGGGGCTGGTATTTTAATCAGTCAGCCTTCACGTTTCAGCCAATTTTATTTTCCCATTTTAATTCTTATTGTGATTAATTACAGCAGTGCGTCACTACAAGGTTATGTCTTTGGGATGATAATCCTATTAGCGTCACTACTACCGACGACGCTTTTACAAGCACAAAATTTTGACTTAGGATTCAGTAATGTAGATGTAGATTGCCAAGGAGCAGAGATTTGTTATGATATCACAATCGCTTCTGCTGACGCTGCATTTGATCTTGGATCATTCAATTTAAGATTCTTTTACCACTGCGGCTTAGTCACATTAAATGAGACGAGCCCCTCTACTTCTTTACCCTCTGCTTATCAGATTAGCAACATCCGAAATGTATGCGCCGATGCGAGTGGCTTAGGCCAATTAGATTTTGAGTCTACCTTAGGTTTTTCTGAGATAGCCATAGACTACACTCCATCCACACCCATATCGGTAAGCCAGACTCCTGTCACTATAGTAGAACAAATTTGCTTTAATACGATTGATGATGCACTCATCAATGATCCAGCTGTCTGCCTGCCAGTCATCTGGGTTAATCAAAATACAAACACAGGATACACTAATTCTGTGACGACTCTTAATGTCGCGACTGGTGGCACATTGTCACTCGCTACATCCAGCTACACTAATCTGGATGATGATAATAACTGCATCACTGATCTCTGCGATTCTTCTGATCCCTGCATACCTATTGTCGATATGGACGGTGACGGTGTATGTGATGAGGGGGACAATCCTGATCCTGACCCCAATAACCCATGCGTGCCTAATAATGTAGATGCAGATGGAGATGGCGTGTGTGATATCGGAAATAATCCTGACCCTAATCCTGCTAATGCTTGTATCCCTAATGGAGTAGACGCAGATCAGGATGGTGTATGTGATCAAGGTGCTAATGCAGATCCTGATCCGAATGATCCCTGCATTCCTAATTTTGTAGATCGGGATCAAGATGGGGTATGTGATCTTGGCGTAAATGCAGATCCTGATCCAACGAATCCTTGCATACCGAATATCTCAGCACCGACATGCTTGAATTCTGATGTCAGCTTTGAGCTGTCATTCAGCCAGCCAGACGTAGACTGCCAGACAGACGTCATATGTTACCAGGTATTTATGAAGGCGCTCAATATCAATTACAGTCTGGGTAGTTATAACTTGAGACTGTTCTATGATGGAGATGTGCTAGATGCCCTTGATGCTTCGCCAAGCTTGGATGCGGGGCAGCAGCTGACTGCGAATTACTCCATCATATCAGTCAATGATATGGATGGAGGTGATCAGAGCTCTCTGGGTTCTTTAGCATTTGATGATCATCTTAAATTACTAGATATTGCAATTGACTACACGGGCGCTGCGCCCCTGCTGATTGATTCTAATGAGGTAGCGGTACTTTATGAGCTGTGCTTTGCAGTAGCTGATCCGGCTTTATTCATGGACTCTGATGTCTGTGCAGATGCCGTCTGGGTGAATGCGCTCACGGCAGAATCATATACCAATGCCATCACCACAGTTAATATAGCAAGTCCATCAGGTGTCACAGTAGACCTGGAAAATTCTGTCTATTCAGATCTTGATGATGACAGTAGATGTTTTGAACTGATCTGCTTCGAAGATGCATGTGCGGTCTTAGCTTGTAATGATAGAGTCAATATATCATTGGACACTTGTGTGGTGAAGGTAGATTATGATTCATTTCTGGAAGATGCATTGCCAGCTGTCTATTCGGTCGCCTTCTTTGATGAGAATGATGCTTTCGTCCGTACTGATTCACTTTATGCTTCTGATGCAGGTGAACTGTACCGGTACGAAGTGAGCTGCTTAGATAATTCGTGCTGGGGTGAGGTACTGGTAGAGATCAATGTGATCCCTGAGATAGAGTTACCCTGTGGATGTGAGACTGATGCCACGGTGCCAACTAATTGTAAGATATTCTGTAATGATAATCACAGGGTGCCGCAAGACCTCGTCACTAAGGCAGAGTTACTGCACTATCTAGACAGGTGTGGGGTGGAAGAAATACTAGATGTGCAGCGCCATGAATCCATCATCGATACACTATGTGATTCAGGAGAAGAGATCATTGAGATAGAGTACATCATCAAGAAGATCGCTCATGGGAATGATGTCATTACGGATCGTATTTGCCAGCGCTATGCTCGCCGAGCATTGCCTGTAGATAAGCATGAGTTTGATATATTTTTTAATTTTCCAGATGATGCTGTCTTAGAGTGCTATGATGCGAAGGTGACGGCTGCCATTCCTGATACCATCCTCAGTCGGCTGCAAGACATCACAAGAGCCTATCCATACTACATTGATCTTGATTCGATCAAGACTGAGAAAGCCATTGTGAATATTGATACGATCACTATCACGACATTCACTGCGCTCAGAGAGAAACTTGTCGCCAAGGACATTGATAACGATGGTGAAGATGAATGGATCATCATCCAAGAAGCTGCAGAAATGACCCGAGATAGCTTTGTAAAAGACACCATTGATGTGGAGGTGGGATTTCAAGAGCTGCCGATTATTGACAAGCTTTGTAATGTAGTGGTCAGCTATTCAGATACTGAATTTCCCATCTGCGGATCATCTAAGAAAATCATCAGAGACTGGACTTTTTATGACTGGTGTAGTTCGACGACCATAAAGTCAGAATCTCAATTGATCCATATACAAGATACTAAGGCACCTAGTTTATTGCAGATGGATGAACATGGTCATCAGAATCCCATCAGCTTTATCAATGATGCGATCTCCTACCTGGACCCCTGGGTCTGTACAGGGAGCTTTCCTTTGCCAGATGTACTGGTAGAAGATGCCTGTGATGAAGTAGTAGACATACGCTGGGAGACGAATGTGGGAATCGTACAAGACGGGATCATCACTAACATTCCAAAAAATAATGTGCCTGTACAGGTCAAAGCGATACTGAGTGATGACTGCGGAAATCAGTCCAATATATTCTTCAATGTAGCGGTACTGGATACCATAAAGCCTGTCGCATCTTGCATCCAAGATTTGACGGTCAATCTATCCACAGACTTTGAGCAGATCAACGGATTCGCCCAGATATACGCTCGGGATCTGAGTGGTGGGAGTAATGATCTTGGCTGTGACAGCATCACTCTATCCGTATTGAGAATCTTGCCTCGACCTAATACGGTGCCAAGACTTGGGACAGAGTTTGCCTCATTCAACTGTCAAGATCTGGGTAAAGATATCCGAGTAGCTCTGGTGGTGCAGGATGAGGCTAAGAATCGCAGCAGCTGTGAGGTAAAAATCAAAGTAGAAAATGATTTCACCCCTCGGCTGATGTGCGAGGATCAGGTCATAGACTGCGGAGAAGAGAATAGATATCGGCCAGAAATCATTGGAGATTTTTGCCGAGACTTTGGCAGGCAAATTAAAATGACGGAAAGCTCAGCAGTACTGAGCTGCTCCACTAAGCCAATCCTGCAGGAGTGGTACATAGACTTAAATCAAGATGATCGCTTATCAATCGATGAGCCATCATGTGAATATAAAATCAGTTTTTCAGATTCTTCCAAGTTTGAACCATCGACTATTAAATGGCCTAAGCATTACAATAACCAAGTAATTACAGGTATCCTCTTAGAATGTAAGCGTAGCGTGGAAGTCGGTATTATTGAAGATGTGCAGATAGCCATGGGAGAATCTGCTGACTGTTTATCAGATGCCATAGCACACCAAGCACCTATTTGGTGTGCTTCAGACTGTGGTCTGGTAGCATCAAGTGTTAAGACTGATACAGTAGCTAGCGCTGGCGCTTGCTACAAAATTATCAACAAATGGACGATCATAGATTGGTGTACATATGATCCTAATACAGAGAATAATGAACAGTCAGATAAATTCATAGCCGTAGAGGATTGGAGTCAGGGTGAGTGTGCGGACTGTGATAAGGGCTATGGGCCACCCATCCAGGATTCAGTATACTTCATGCTTGAAGAATTCGAGAGGGATGGCTATTATAGTTATAATCAGATCATCACTGTGGTGGATACACTGCAGCCAGTGCTCAGCATTATGGATACGGTGAGGGTAGACCTAGCTACAGGATGCATCGCTGATGTGAGACTGACTGCTATAGCTACAGAGGGCTGTGGGCAGAGTGATGTGGCTAATCAAAGTATGAGCTGGCAGTATCAATTCTATAAGAATGGACTACTATCTGAAGTTGGTCAGGAGCGAGGCGCTAGTATTACTATTGATACGGATCTGTCAGCGGCATCTATCAATAACTACATCATCTGGTCAGTCAAAGATGGATGCGGAAATACGTCAAGAGATACAAGTATCATTATCGTCAACGATAACGAAGCACCCACGCCAATATGCGCAGCGGGACTTAGTAGCCAGATGCTCGTAGATACTGGAGGTATGGTCTGGGCGAATGACTTCAATCTATCCAGCTCGGATAATTGTACTGCGGCTGAAGAATTACGCTATACCATAGTCGCGAATGGAGTCTCACCAATTAAGCCAGGTGAATCAGGATTTGAGAATCAGACCAGCATCAACGTAACGTGTGATTCACTTAATGAGATCCTCTCTTACGATGTATGGGTATGGGATGCTGGGGCTAATGGCAGTAAGTGTGATGTAGAACTTAGGATCAATCATGAGTGTACCCAAAGCAACTCTATGGCTCAGATCAGCGGCCGTGTGCATACCATGTACGGCTCAGATTTTAGTAATGTAGGTGTATCACTGCATATGAATGAGCAAACAATGCAGACGCATACGGATGCTGCAGGTCGTTATTCATTTGCCCATGTGCCTATGGGTCACCAGGTACAATTGAAAGCGGCGTATCACGCTGATCAAAGCATAGAGGGCGTCAGCACATTAGATATTATTTTGATTCAACAACACATACTAGGCATGAGTCACTTCGAGTCTCCGTATCAATATTTTGCAGCAGATGCGAATGGGGATCAGAAAATAACGGCAGCAGATATTGTAAACTTACAAAGAGAATTATTGAGCTTTGAAGGTAGATCTGAGTGGAAATTTTTTGATGCGCAGATTGATTATGAGGCTCGTAAGCCATGGCCAGCTGTGGCGGATATCTCACTACACACTGATTTTAATCAGATGTCAAATCATGACTTTATCGGCATCAAGCTGGGGGATGTTAATGGTAGTATGCGACATGCCGCAGAATCCAGAAGTGAAACATTAGGAATGAGTGTAGCCGATGTCATGGTGCAACCAGAAGAAGTCGTGACTGTGAAGATGAAGATAGAATCTTCTACTGAGCTGATGGGGATGCAGCTAGAGCTAGCTCTTGACGGCCTCAGCTTATTGTCTCTCCGCTCTGATGCGGCAGGATTTAATGAGTCAAATAGAAATGTAGCGGACAGCCGCGCGAAGCTGGTCTATATGAATGATCAGAATGACGATAAGCAGATATCAATCACGATGACACTCAGAGGCGGAGAGCGTCCGATACGACTCAGTGATGCATTGATCTTAGTTCAGCAAGACTTAGTCCCAGAGGTGTATACTGCTCAGCGGGAGTCAATCGGCCTTTCTTTAGACTTCACACCCAGCGCAGCATCATCGCTTGCCGTGGGACAGAATTATCCTAATCCGTTTAGGACATTCAGTCTAATAGATTTTCAGGTACCCGCTGCTGGTCAGGTTAGCCTCTCTATTTTTAATGTGGCAGGAGGATTAATCTACCAACAAGAAGGCTACTATGAAAAGGGGCACCACCAATTTGAAATTAACGATGACATGATACCAGAGACAGGTATTTTTCAATACGTGATCGAAGCGAAGGATCAGCGTGTATCAAAAACCTTGATGAAGCTATAGCAGCTCTATCACTCAGGTAGAGTCACAAGTCACAGCATAGAAGGTCACTCTATTTTTAATTTTGACATGGGGATATCACAACTTCAAAGCTATATCCAGGTGCAACCTCAAAACCGGGATGTAACACCGCTTCAGATCCTGGAGAGAGCTGCACGCCCGCTTGGTCGATGATGGCAGCAGTGACTATCGTATCTGCATTACTGTAGGTAGTGTGAGCATCCACTGTATATAAGACTGCCTTTTTAGTCGGGCAGGGTACTCGGCATGGTGTACAGTCAGGCCCTCCACAGTCAATATCTGTTTCGCTTCCATCCATCACTCCATTGCTGCATGTGTTACAGTTTGCATCGCTTTGACATTCTACTTGACTGCGCCTCTCTCCACTCAGCAAGATATTATCTAGTGCCACCATACCAGCCCATTCACCAGCATCTCCATCAGAATAGACGAACTTGAATTGTAGTTTGTCATGCCTCCATTTGTCTAGAACTACATTCATATGCTGGATGCATGCTTCATCCCAAGTGTCGGACCAAGGGCAGGCGTTTTCTTGCTCATAGAGAATGGTATGCCACACCTGGCCATCCCACACTTCTATCTTGAAATAGCTGGCATTCTCTCCTTTGATATCAGCGAAAGAATGAAATATATAATCTAACTCGAGAGACACATCCTCAAATGCGCTGATGTCGTACACCGGGCTGTAGAGTGTAGTGATACCAGTATAGTCCTGGCTAGAGTCGATGTCATCATCAAAATAGGCCATGCAGCTCCCGTCAATACTCAAAGAGCTATATTCATTATTTGATTTGGCATAGTTCAATATTTTTCGAGTATGATCACCCACTGACCAGTCATATGGATATGTGAAGTAGGACTGATTCGATGAGGTGATATCCCAGTCAGAGGGAATGCTGCACCGATTAAAATTTTCCGACTCATAGAGATCACAGTTTGCAGTAGGGCTGAGATAACGACTGGTAGATACACATGACTTGATTCCTCTGTGCACTGTATAGACGGCAAGCTCTATGGATTCTCGCTGTGCGGATGTCAAAAGATTAATACTCAAACGCTGTGGACTGAATGAGAAGTATTTTTTATAAGTCTTGCCATCTATATCGATATAGACTGGTGTGCCTGATCGTGCCTGATGCTCAATGATGATATCTAAGCGATATTGACTGTTTTGCCCTGGTACGCAGTCAGCTGTCTCTATGTCTGTAATAGTGACTTGATGATCAAATGATGTATGGAAGAGACGCTGGGTCACGGCGGATCTATTCCCACTGGGGCAGTGATGGATCAGCTGAAGCTCATACTCCTGGCAGGGCGAAAAATTCTCGTGAATGATCATCTTAGTATCAGCGGTAAGACGGTCCAATATGGTCTTCTGGCTGGACAGCTCTATCAGTCTGAGCTGATAGGTCCCTGATGCTGCAGGATCCCATTCTATCTCTAAGCTGGTATCTGTAAGCGCTATTAACTTGATGTTTTGGACAGTGCCGCAGGCCACATCTTGGCAGGAAGAGATGCATGTAGATTTCTTCAGAAACTGGTCTATCTGCTGGATAGAATTAGCGGACCATGACGAAGAATTAGTCAGCGTGGGTGACATGATGGTGGAGGAGCCAGTTGGGTCATGCTGACAGCTGAGGTTGTGGCCTATCTCGTGTGAGCAGATCACTCTGCGCTTCCAGTCTGCTGCGCTTAGGCCTTCTAAGAGATGGTACTGATTCTTGCTGCAGGCAGCTCCTGTATGTGCATAGCCTACGAAGCTTTGGTTCAGGTCTTTGTGTATATTTCGCCCAGTTAAAAACTGGCCCAGGTCATGCTCTGAGCCAAAGCCTCCGCTTTGAGCCCAAGCAGAAAATTCATCCAGTAGTAGCACTGCATCAGTGGATACTGGCCACGGATCGCAAGTCACACATGTGGATACCACGTGCTCCGTCACTCTGAAGTTAATGTCAGTAGCGAATTGATGCTTGAAGTCTGCGCTGACCATATTCATCACATGTAGACTCTGATTAATCGCGAGCTGCGCATCATGATAGTATCTGCTGACATAGGCGTAATCTATTGCTATGGCTAATTCTATTTCCATGCAGTCTGCTACCTGTCCATATTGTTTGTTGATGCGCTCTGGGGTCACTGTATTGTGATCTGATGCACAGTGCATGGGCAGTATGTAGCCAGGCCCTGAGGCATCATAGATCATATAGTGCTGCTCCGTATTGGTGGTATTTCCTATGATTGGTTCGATATAGTACTGTTCCAGCTGTGTATTGATCATAGCAGAGAAGTATCCCTCAGAAATACTGATGCTGACATAAGAGGAGGGGTTGCCTTTGATGTGGCCTTGGTAGAAGTGCATTTCGTCTGCCTTAGCTTTATGTTGGCGGGCATCGGTTCCGATCATCTGCACAGAGTATTCATCTGAAAGCAGGTCTACTTGCTGCAGCTCCAGAGGCCATTGATGTGTGGCATCTACGCGGAGATTCAAGCCTGTCAGGTCTTGCTGACTCAGTTTTTTGATTGCTCGATGCTCCAAACTAATGGTGGCCGCACCATCTGGCAGAGGGTACTGGGTATTTCTTTTTTTATTAGATATGTCTAAAGAAGAGAAGCTTAGGACTTCTTGGCTGTATAGAGCAGAGCTGAGAAGCGAGCAGTGTAAACTAGCGACAAAGCATAGCAATGCTAAGCGCAGAATAGGTGTAATATTCATGGCGTCAAAAGGTGTTGAACGCTACAGATGGTGCAAATGTATAGTTATTTACCTTTGATCCTACAGCTACTCTACGGTTTCCTACAGATTCACTACAAACTTTAACCTTATCACTACAATTTGATTACATAGGTTAAGAGTTTTAACAGCTCCTATTCCTTTTTTAAGGTCCTATGTCTTTCTTAGAAGTTGATACGGGACTGTGATGACTATCCTCTTTTTTCCTTGTCTCGGTTCACGACGGTCATCACCTGATTTACCTTCAAGTTCTTACCGATGATGATGCGATCAGGATTCAAGACATAGAGTTCTGGCGTATGGTCTACGTAGTATTTGCCATATATGGATCGGTTCGAAGGATCGTGGACATTCGTCCAGCTCATGTTGTTTTTCTTGATGTAGTTCTTCCACTTCGTATCATCAGTATCGATGGCGATGGCGTAGACATCTATCTCCTTGCGGCTCTGCTGATTGTAGAAGTCTACCAGCTTTGGGGTCTGCTCCATGCAGTGTTCGCACTCTGGATTATACATGTAGACAATGAGGTAGTCAGCTTTATTGTCGAGTAGCGTCTGTGGATTGCCATCTGGATCGGTGGAGGTCACATTAGGTGCTTGATTGCCGATGAGGCTGCCAGCCATCTCTGCAGCTCTCTGCTGAAAGCCGTAGATGGATACACTGTCTACCCAAAATGCTTTCTCATGCGTGAAGTAGCGCTGGATAATTCTGGTCAGCACCATCTCAGGATCCATCAGAGTGGTCTTAGTCGGCTCGTAAGTTAGCGGTACCCAGTTAGCGAAAAATTTAAAATAGTCAGGATAGGGCTCAGAGCGATCGATCAGCCAGATAGCTGAGTTAGTGACAGAGTCTGGGTGCTGCTGTGTGAGCTCGTCCATGTAGCGCTTTAGCTTATTGAAGATGACAGGCGTACGCAGCAGGCGCGCATCTCCGAAGTCTACATTATTCCAGAAATCTTTTCGGTAGGCAGCTAGCCTGGCCTGCTCCTCTAAGTCCATGCGTGGATCAGGATTTTGCCCCGACTTTTTAAATGACACATAGAGTGAGCCTTGGTGCTTCTTGAAGACTTGGTCTAAGTGGGATTTTCTCTGGTCCACCAGGGCTGTCTGCTTCGCTTTTACGGCATCATAAGCTGCTGTCCCTTCTTGTACTGTCTTTAGCTCTTCTGCTATAGCAGCGAACTGTGGTCGTAGCCCCTCTTCGAAGCGCATATTATCATAGAGCAGCTCATTATCGATGCTGCCTGACACCTTCATGGTATTCAGCACATCGGCCATTTCGACATCGATGGTGAAGGTCTGGTCTTCTCCCAGCAAGACTTGAAAGTTGCGATTGTTAGAGAAATAGACAAAGTAGTGACCTTGAGGATAGCCTTCTGGCTCGACGAATGAAAGCTGGCCCTGAGCATTGACAGAGGTAGAATCCATTCTAAATCGCTGGTCGCCCAGTATTCCGATCAGAAATGCACTTCCCGCTGGTGCTCCAATGGCGCTTATCTGGATGTCTGCAGCACTACCCATCACAGGATCTCTGGTCGCATCAGCCGAGGAGGTGATGACATTTGACTGGGTGGTAGGGCTATAGCTGCTCGTCTGGGCACTCGCGGAAGGCTCACCCTTACAGGAGAGCAGGAGCAAGGATGTGATCGCGGTCACGAATAATGAGATGATGGATTGACTCTTGTTGAACATATTATTGGTAATAGTTATACGAATTTATTAAATCCATTAGATATAATCGTGTCAATGAGCTGATATATCATTCCAATCAAGCAATAGGCTGATTTCAACCAGCTAAAGTGAGCAAAAAAAAAGCACGTACAGCCATCAGCCATACGCGCTTTTCTGATTAGTCGGATGAGCTACAGAGCTATCCTTATCTGATATTTACGAAGCTGCAATATTCAGCTGCAGTGATATATTGTCATTGATGGCTTTGTCTTTGAGGTTGTCAAAAAACTTGTTGCTGCCATATTTGATGTTGAATGCTGTGCGGTCGATGGTGAATGGCGGTGACGTCACTTGAACACCAGCTGCTGAGACATTGATTTTTGTTTTGAAGCCGACCTGCTTCGTTACATCCTTCACGGTTAGGTTACCATAGACGAGGTGTGATGCAGCTGGATCTCCAGACACACTGGTGATCTTGGTGATCTCGAACTTACTCTGTGGATACTTAGGTACATCGAAGAAATCTTCGTTCTTCAAGTGGCCTTCTAAATCGCCTTGCTTTTCCGCTGGCAGATCCGTATTCTTTAGAGAATTCATATCAATCGTGAATGATCCTCCTGTGACTTTTCCATCTTCTACTGCTATAGAGCCATTAGATAGTTTGAGTGTGCCGGTGTGATCGCCACCTATTTTGGAGCCAGTCCAGGTGATGGTCGAATTAGATGTATTGACCTGATAGCTTTTTCCAGTGGCTGCTGCCGCTTTACCAGCTTTAGACGTTGATGCTTCTTCTCCTGCAGGCTTGCTATTACATGCGGCCAGCAGTCCCAGTGATATGAATAGAAGAACAATATTGAAATTTTTCATAGTGTATGATATTGAGATTTTGATAAAATATGTGTTAACAACGCATAAGCGCATAAAGTGTTTTAGAATATGGATTAATTATTGATAATCAATATTTAACAAATATAGTGCTAATTTAATATGATGATTATTCGGTAAATTTGATTTTGCTGAATACTTATCTGAAATACTAAAACGTTCAGTTGCAGTCGAACTTTTCATTAAAACACATTTCATGCTAGACCTTAGCTTTATATTTATGCAGGCGACTCCTCCGACGGAAGAGGAAATAGGCACCTACAAAAGACTCATCGATCTCATTCTGAAAGGAGGGCCGCTGGGTATGGTGATCGTCAGCGTTCTTCTGGTGCTCTCCGTCATGGCGCTGTACATCTTCATAGAGCGATGGCTGACCATCAAGAAAGCTTCAAAAATAGATCAGAACTTTATTAATAATGTCAAGGCTGCAGTGGCTACAGGCAATATCGAAGGTGCTAAAGCCCTGTGCAGGTCAACAGATTCGCCAATAGCGCGAATGGTAGAGAAGGGCGTCATGCGCATCGGTAAGCCACTCAGAGACATCGATGCCGCCATAGAGAATGTCGGTAATCTGGAAGTATTCAAGTTAGAAAAGGGACTGTCTACCTTGGCGAGTATTGCAGGTGCAGCCCCGATGATCGGATTCTTCGGCACGGTGACAGGTATGATCCTGGCATTTTATAAGATGGCTACTGAGTCCAATGTTACTCCAGATGTACTGGCGGATGGTATCTACCAGGCGTTGATCACGACAGCCTTTGGGCTTTTCGTCGGTATCTTGGCCTTTGTGGGCTATAACTTACTGGTAGCGAGTGTGGATAAAGTTATTTTCCAAATGGAGCGTACCACGATAGATTTCATGGACATGCTACAAGAACCAGTCGCGTAAGTATGGGGATGAAGCGTAGAAATAAGGTAAGTGCAGAATTCAGTATGTCGTCATTGACAGACATCATTTTCTTATTGCTGATTTTCTTCATGCTCACCTCATCGCTCGTACAGATCTCTGTGGACCTGCCGGAGTCTGACTCTAAGACCATCGCACCGACAGACTTCACGGTCATGATGACGGTGGATGGTAGCACCACTTATAATGGTAAAACCATCAAACTTCGGGAGATCAAGTCTCGCATCAAGGAAGATTCTGCCGATATGGATAATGTGAAAAATGCCACCATCGCCATTGTCGCAGAAGTAGGTGTGCCATGGAGCAAAGTCAATGAGATCATTGAAATATCTAATAGCCTCAGAATGAGAGCCATCATTGCGACACAGCCAAGAAAATAGGAACCGTGGGAGTAAAAAAGAAAAATAAAGTCAATCCTCAGTTTAGCATGTCATCCTTGACGGATATCATCTTTCTGTTATTGATCTTCTTCATGCTGACCTCATCGCTGATCATCCCTAATGCACTGAATCTCAAACTACCTGGTAAGTCACGGGTACCGCCCAGCGTCACTCAGAAGCCGACGAATGTCAGCATCTCCAGCAGAGGCAAATACACCATTAATGGCAAAGCTGTCAGTCTGTCTAATCTTGACAAAGCGGTCAAGCAAATTAAGAAGCAAGGCAGAGATGTGAGTATCACCATAGCGCCTCATCCCAAAGTCGCTAATGAGCACGTCGTCGCGGTCCTTGATATCGCCTTTCGCTACAAAGTAGAGACCGTTCTCACAAATTATAGATAGATACCATACGTTTAGCACGCTATTTGCACTATAGGTCATAGAACCTAACATCCTGAATATGAATGAAGGACCTCCAGCGCAAAGCGGCCATGGCGCCGATCAGTCAGATCGTCAGCGCAGTGTGATCATTACGATGAGTATCCATCTCATCCTATTGCTATGCCTCCTCTTCCCGATCATCCAGTCACAGAGCGAGTCGATCGTCGTAGAGAGCTACCTCATTGTCGACTACAGTAATCAGTTGCATCCACAACAAAAACAAAATACATCGAGCGCTTCATCATCATCTCGGAAGAAGGCGACTCACAAGCCAGCAAGGATTCAGCAGCCTAAGCAGCAGTCTAAGACGCCAGCAGCTGCTAAAAAACCGGAAGCTGCAAAGCGCGAGCAGCAGGCTATAGGCAAGTCGGTAGCGACTCCAGCAGCTGTCAGGGCAGAACTCACTGATCCAAATACTGATGCCATCCGAGCAGCCACAGATAAAGCGAATCAAGCGAGAGCTGCCCGTGCTGCAGAAGCAAAAAAGGCAGCCGAAGCTGAAGCAGCTTATGCGCAGGCCAAATCAGAATTCTCAAGTCTATTTCATCCAGGATCGGACCAATCCGCAGAAACTGATGAAGGTATAGCAGAGGGGATAATAGATGGAGGGGGAGAGCAGGCTAACCAGGCAGATACTGGCTTAGCTGGTAGGGAGCTCTTGTACGCCCCTAAGATTAGTGATGACACTCAAGCGACTGGGATCATCGTCATATCCCTCTGTGTGGGCCGTGACGGGAGGGTCACATCCACCAGATATACCCAGAAAGGGTCGACCAGCTCTGACCGCAGCTTAGTTGAAGCGGCGATGGCCGCGATCAGTCAATACCAGTTTTCTAAAAGTGAATCAAATAAACAGTGTGGCGAGCTATCAATTGACTTCAAGTTAAAGTAACTGAGAAGATAGCTAAAGTCAAATGGGCTAAATTGGGACCAAGCTCAGAATCAAGATTTATGGACATATGTTAATAAATACGATATTGTCTACGAATTATTCCAAATAAAACGCAAGATTGATTAGTTTCACGATTAAATTAGATCGCGAGGGCTCATTATGTAGAATTGTAGTGAATTCTTGCTAAAGCATATACTAATTGTAGGGTGGAAATATTTAGGTTTTAGTCAGCATTGTACGTCTTATAGTCGTATTCAAGTTAGTGCTCTATCTGTTAAGAGCTAAGCCATAGATTTCAAACCACTAAAGAAATGACAAAGAAAGTTTTATTAATAGAAGATAACGAGGGAGACATAAAGCTCATAGAGGAGGCTATCACCGATAACAATCTTTCTATAGATTTAGAGCTATTGAAGGATGGCGGACAAACTCTCCAATATGTGGAAGAAAAGATCGAGGGAGGTTACGTAGACCTGCCTGATCTGATCATCATGGATCTCAATCTACCTAAAGTACAAGGCAAAGACCTTCTAAAAGTATTTAAGAAGGATACAATCTTGAAGCAAATTCCCATCATTATATTGACCACGAGCAGCCTCAGTGCTGACATCAATGAATGCTTCAGTTCTGGTGCTAATGCCTATCTCATCAAGCCCATAGACATCATAGAATTTTTTGATATGATCTCGATGATTGATAAGTTTTGGTTTAGAATCTCCTGCCTGCCAGAGCTCAACTAGCTTATTTATACTGATGTTCGACCTGCTTACGTCCGTGTGCTGTGCCCACGACCAGTGCTAAGAAATTAGATGCTGTATGAGCTTTTGCTTTGTGGTATGCTGATACCACAGTATTTAGTAGGAATATTCAGAAGTTATTCTATTCTGGCTTTAGCACAAAACGAGAGGCATTGTATTCAGTAAGCAGATGATTCAGTCTTATTACAAAAAAAACGCTTGTCTGGCAGAGAGATGAAGCATTACCTAAAGCTATCGGGGGCTATGCCAGATAAATCCTTCTCTGTATATTCCATGCTGCCGCCATTTTTTCGATCAATTTCATTTTTAAAACATCCTCAGGAGTAAGGGGGGAAGTTCATGCAGTTTATTGGAAATCAATAAGTTGAATATAGAGACTGGACAAAAAATCAGTAATTCTTACTACCGAATATCCCTAATCATTGGGTCAGCGAAAAAAATATGTCATTAGATTAAACTCTGGGATAGGCCTAAGTCAAAGCAGCATAATAAACTCTCTTAGGCTTTGGTTTTCCTGCAGCTTGAGTTTCTTCCTGATTCGATATCTGGTCATCTGTATGCTTTTGATCTCGACATTGAGCAGCTGAGATATCTCGTAGTTATCTAAGTTTAGCTTGATGTAGGCACAGTGCTTCAGATCCAGAGCGGTCAGCTTAGGATTGATCTTTGTCAACCTCTTAAAGAAATTAGGATCAATGTTTTCGAATAACCTCTTGAACTCATCGTGCGAGTCCTGCTCATTTTGGATTGCACTGATACTTCTGTCGAGTTTTTTCATTTTCTGAAATACTTCAGGATCGTCTAAGTGTAGTTTGACCGTTTTGTAAGCATCATCATACATCTTTTTGATGTCAGAGATCTGTTTACTTATTTTATTGGAGTCCAGCTCAAAGGAGAGTAGACGTCGGTGTGTGGTATCTATTTCTTTGGCGTGCTGCTGTTCGCGCAGATCGATCAATTCGGACTTGAGTTCGAGTGATTTTTCTAGTTCTGTCTTTTGCTGCTTGATGATCGAGTTGAGTTCTTGCAGCTCATCTTTCTGCTTCTTAAGTTGGTGCTTAGCTCTATGGAGCTTTAGAGCGCTGTTTACTCTGGAGAAGAGTTCTATTTTACGCACAGGCTTATTGAGGAAGTCGACACTGCCAAAGGTGAAGGCTTCTTCGAGGACTTTCTCATCCTCTAATCCTGTGATGACGATGATTGGCATTTCCTCATAGCGAGGGTCATTTTTCAATACCTTCAGGACATCCATGCCTCCCATTTGGGGCATCTGCCAGTCCAGCAGCATGATATCGACCTTATTATTATTAAGGAAGTCAGCGACTTGATCGCCATCGTCTAGTTCGTTAAAAATATATTCTTCTTCGCCCAGATACTCTTTGTACAGTATCCTATCGAATTCTCTGTCATCGACAATTAAAATTGATGCACCCTTCATAACACATATTTGTATAAATGTACACAAAACCCTACAGGTATTCAATTTTTGTAGGGGTTGACTTCTCTGTGATGAAAATATGGTTCTGGGACTTATTGTCTAATTTAAAAAAGGAGGATCGAAACCAGAATTTTGTAGATTTGCGTCATCGGGATGTAGCTCAGTCCGGTTAGAGTATACGCCTGGGGGGCGTGGGGTCGGAAGTTCGAATCTTCTCATCCCGACCGATAGTTATAAGAAGGTATATTTAGGCTGGTCCTGGATATACCTTTTTACTTTTAGCATAATATTTTTGTCATACATCTGACTATAATAAGGTGTGTTCTTTCTCGTGGAGGTCGGTAGCAGCTCAAAGGTCATATACATAATCGAGGATTATGTCCTATGATCAAGCCAAAAGAAAAGCCATTCAAATAGTCAGGCGATATAGAAAAAATAGTACATTGACTAAAGGTCTTATAGTAGTTTTAATTCGCTATATGCCAAGTAAAATCTGAAAGTATTATGGAAATGACCTTCAAATATTGTTTGACTTTTATCACATTACTAATATGCAGTATCAGCTGTACAGATGGTGGAGAACACCAGCCTTCTGCCGCCGCGCAACGAACGGCTATTGACGAAAAAGCTAAGGTGTCCAATGAAACGAAGGTCAAAACCATCAGACTCACGCAGCCAGAGGCCGAGCGCCTGGCTGCACTTCCCATGTCATGCATTCAGAAGCCGCTGCCTTATAAGGCAGGCCTGACCATTGCCTCAGCAGCTGATCTGGCCATGCCTCAGGTACACCACCCAGCTTTTTACGGCTGTTTTGACTGGCACTCTGCGGTGCATGGGCATTGGTCCATCGTGCATCTGCTGAGCGAGTATCCAGAATTAGCCCAAGCGGCTGAGCTAAAACGGATGCTGCAAGAGAATATCAACCAAGAACATATCCAAACGGAACTGGAGTATTTCTCCATGAATGAATACACTAAAAGCTATGAACGGACCTATGGCTGGGCCTGGCTGCTGAAGCTAGCAGAGGCCTTAGATAAATGGGAGGACCCTGTAGCCGCAGAGCTGCTGCGTGATCTTCAGCCTCTCGTCCACTTTATTTCTGAGCAATACATAGACTATTTGCCTAAGCTAGTCTATCCCATCAGAGTAGGAGAGCACAGCAATACCGCTTTTGGACTGTCCTTTGCGTATGACTACGCAGACCATTTTGACGATCAACCGTTGAAGCAGATGATCGTATCCAGAGCCAAAGATTTCTATACTGCTGATGCTGACTGTCCAATCAGCTGGGAGCCCAGTGGCTATGATTTCTTGTCTCCGTGTCTACAGGAAGTCGATCTGATGCGTAAGATTTTATCTACAGCAGAATTTAAATCATGGTTGGCTGACTTTCTGCCAGAATTAGTCGGAGGTACCCTGAGTCTAGATCCAGGTCAGGTCAGAGATCGATCAGATGGTAAGCTAGTCCATTTAGATGGTGTGAATTTTTCTCGGGCTTGGTGTCTTTATCCTTTGCTGAGCCTTTACCCAGATAATGAGCACATACGAGAGTTAGCGGATGTGCATATGGATGCTTCGTTCGGGAATATTGTGGGTGATCACTACAGCGGAGGGCATTGGCTGGGTTCATTCGCACTCTATGCGCTCCAATCGATACCGAATGAATAGCCGAGTCATAGATCTTAACTGCGACTTGGGCGAAAGCTATGGCAAGCCATTGGCTAATTTGGACGAGCAGATCATGCCTTACATCAGCTCTTGTAATATCGCTTGTGGGTTTCATTCAGGCGATCCTCAGACCATTAGCAGGACTATACAGGCTGCCATCGCTCAGGAGGTAAAAATAGGTGCGCATCCGTCCTATCCAGATCTACAAGGATTTGGCCGACGCTTCATGGAGATTCATCCAGCTGAGCTGAAGTCAATCCTGCAGTATCAAATCTCTGCACTTAAAGGCATGGTAGAGCTACAGCAAGCCACGCTCCATCACGTCAAGCCACATGGCGCACTATACAATGCAGCAGCACGAGACGAAGCTATCGCTGCTGTGGTCGTCGAGACAGTGTTGGAGATCGATGATAGGTTAATACTATACGGACTCTCTGGCTCACACATCGCGGATATTGCCTTATCTAAAGGCATGGCCTTTCATCATGAAGTCTTCGCTGATCGGCTCTATGAGGATGACCTGCAGCTCAGAGATCGCAGGCATGAAGGGGCGGTATTGGACCATGCTGCGGTCATGCAGCAGGTGGTACAACTGGCTACTGAACAATCTGTGACGACTATCTCGGGGAGAGTGCAAGAAATCTCTGTCGATACCATATGTTTGCACAGCGATACTCCAGATGCGATAGCGCTGTCTAAGGATATTTATAAACTTGTAAGAAACTAGCCATTTTGAAATCAATCCAACTATCAGATATCAACCTGCTCGTAGATACGATAGCCACCGGCAGGCATCGAATCATCATCGATGAGCCTATCCAGAGCAGGATTTCAGCCGCTGTCTTAGGTCAGCAGATATCAGAACAATCATTTTTTGAGGGGGCTGTCAGTGCGACATCAGCGGAAGTCCTCATCAGCAAGGACATCAGTCTGGAAGATTTATGCGATCAGCTAAAAAAACTCAAATTCAAACCGAACCGCAGAAAGAAAAAATATAGCCTTCCAGTCTATTTCGAGGCGGGTAGTGATTGGGAACAGGTGGAGGCGGAGCTAGGTCTATCTAAGCAGGTAATTATTAAGATGATCAAACAGGCCGACATCAGTGTGGCCAGTTTTGGATTTCTGCCAGGCTTCGTCTATCTGGATGGGCTGCCTACTGAGATACACTGCAAGCGAAAGTCTATACCGGCACATCGTGTTCCTGCTGGTGCATTTGGCTTAGGCGGCCCTTACGCCGGTATTTATCATATCCCAAGTCCAGGAGGCTGGAATATTTTAGGTAATTGTCCGATACAGTTATTTGACTCAGATACTTTCTCTTGCCCCTTAAAGGTTAATGATAGAATCGTGATCAAATCCATCAAGGCAGACGAATACGAAAAGCTTAAAGCAAATCCTGTGACCATAGAAACGTATCAAAAGAAATGAGCTACTTAAAAATCATCAAGAAGGGACTGTATACTTCTATTCAGGATGCAGGCAGGTATGGTTATGCTCAGTATGGCATACCACAGTCGGGTGCCATGGATGCTTATTCGGCACGGCTTGCGAATCGACTAGTGAAGAATTCGGAAGAAAGCGCTCTGATCGAGTGTACCTATATACCGCCAGTGGTAGAATTCTATAAAAATTACATCATCTCTTTGACGGGAGCTGATATGAAGTGGCATATCGATGAATTTGCTGTACCAAGATTCACCTCTCTATATGTGCGTAAAGGGAGTATTCTGAAAGGGAGTGCTGCGGCGAGTGGAGTCCGAGCCTACATAGCTGTCCAAGGTGAGATCGATGTCGACCCAGTCTTGGGGAGTAAGTCATATTACTCAGGTATGGGTATCGGTGGCTTTGAGGGTCGACTTTTAGCTGAGGGAGATCAAGTGAAAATGAAAAGCAAGCGGTCGAAATGGGCATTCGACTATATCGCAGATGAAGAAAGACCAAATCTGACATTAGAAAAACTCATTCCGATCACTCGCGGCCCAGAATGGCACTACTTAGATCAAGACTCTAAGGCCAGCTTTATCGCAGGTAAGTGGACGATATCTACGCAAAGTGATCGGATGGCTGCGACACTGCTCAATCATACGCCTGACTTAAAAGTAGATCTTAAGATGTCATCTGTACCTGTCTTTCCTGGGGTCATCCAAGTACCTCCTCAGGGCAAGCCGATCGTGGTGCTGAATGATGGACAGACGACAGGAGGATATCCAAGAGCTGCCATCATCCCGACTAACTCACTGAGCATATTCAATCAAATCAGACCATCGGAAACCTTTAGATTCTTCTTCGTGAACACATAATCTAAAAATATAATATCATGTGGAATGTCTGTAGAGTTGCTGCTGTCAATCTGTAGGTCGAACAAAACAAAAGTATGGCTTACCTTGCATCTATAGAATTTATCATATGTCATTGTTAGTTTTACATATATAATTTTTTGAGTCGTCATTAAGTAATCTGTCAGTTGACGATTTTGATTTGCTCTTATTCGCACCCCCTCTACTGGACCCCTTTTAATTATCCTTCTATTCTGCTTTTGTGTATCGATTCATATTTGAGCCATTGAGCTTATTTGAAATGATACAATCATTAATCTTAACTAAGTCATTATGAATCAAACAGAATATTGCAGCATGCAGGAAGGTACCTTAGACTCTTATCATACTTCCATCCTTTTATCAGAATTAATTAAATCAGCTCAGAAAGATTTTTATCTGCTCAAAGGGGGGATCAAGCGTCAGGATTTAAGCGAGTGGGGGACGAGCCCATTATTTATAGAAAGGACTGCAGAGGAATTATCCTTAAATGGATTTCTCTCTGCTTTATATAAGATTAAGCAACGTGCGGCAGATGGTCAATACGATCTCACTCTATACTATCAGATGGTTAAGGTATGGAGTCGGGAGATTTGTCATCTTCGAACGTTCAGTAATTCAAAGTTGCGGCAGATGACCGCCTAAAAGCGATTGGTTTAGTTTTTTTCATGTTAATTTTTTGGTTTTTATATGATAAGGCCTTCTATGATTAGAAGGCTTTTTTTATGTTGTAGGTTTTCATACAGTTTATGACTTAAGGACTGTATGCAGCACTGTAAGATTTGCTGTACATGATCTAGGTGGGAATAAAAACTACTTCTTCTAAGTCGATCACAGCTTTATGAAGCACTTTAGATAGAAGGACTATTCTCTGCTGTTACTGATCCTTGTACCTGTGTAGCTATTTTGAGGAAGGGTTAGGCTGGTTTTTTGATGGTAAAGGTGAAGGTAGAGCCCTCGCCTTCTATCGAGTCGACCCAGATGTTACCATCATGTTTGGCGACAATCTGCTGGCATATACTCAGTCCTATACCGTGACCTTTGAAGTCTGATTTGTTATTGAGGGTTTTGAATATTTTGAAGATGTCAGATAAATATTCCTTCGCGATACCAATGCCATTGTCAGAAATGGAGAATTGCCAAGATTCACCTACATCTGTATAGTCTATTGTGATCTCAGGTAGCATATTGGCCTTGTGGAATTTGATCCCATTTCTTATTAGATTTTGAAATAATTGACCAAGTTTTATTTTATCCCCAAAGATGATCTCAGGTATCTTTTTAATATTTATTCTTGCTCGAGCTGCTTCTATATCAGATGAGATATTGATCAGCAGATCATTCATAAATTCTGCTGTATTAATTTCCGCTACATTCAGTTTAGAATTATTTACATCGGAGTAATTTAGGAGGTCTTCTATCAGCTCCTCCATACTTTTTGAACTCCTGAGTATGATATCTATGAATACTCTTTCTTTGTCAGACAAGTCATGATATACACTCCTTTTCAATAATTGGCTAAAGCTCAAAATGGTTCTTAGCGGTGCCTTGAGATCGTGAGAGGCTATGAATGCAAAGTTTTGTAAATCGTAGTTCGATTTGATGTATTTTTCTAATTCAATGTTTTTGTTGTTTATCTCACGCAGGTTATTTTCTATCTGTATATCTTTTCGTTTCTTATCTGTTATGTCCTTATAGTTTCTAATGATGACCTTTTTGTCGTTGACCTCTAATAATTGAGTCGATAACTGAATATGCCTTTCATTCCTGTTGACATCATAGACTAATCTTTCTGTGATCAACTGGCCTTTTCGCATGAATTCTGCAATGTCAGCCTTTAGTACCTCTTTGGTTAATTGCCCATTAGCTTGATACAGAGGTGCATTATTTAAGATTGATGTAACGTCTTGTGCTTTCTCATCTTTCTTAAAGTATTGCTGCATTTTTCTGTTTCGCTGCTTCAGCTCTGACTTGTAAGACCCATCTTCTGCTACGGTTAGTTCTATGATGTCGATAGCGTCCAAGGCATTTTCGATCAGTGCCTCGTATAGCTTTTGCCGTTCTTCTTTTTCTTTTATGGAGTTTATTTTTTCAGTGAGATCGAAGAGTAAGACCAGCCTGCATTGCTCATTTTCGTATTCTATTTCTTTCGTCTTCAATTCTAATACAGAGTTGTCTTTTCTGTGTATAGCAGTTAGTGGTAGCAGCTTGTAGATGTCTTCGTCATCTCTCTCATCGGACAAGGCCTGTCTGATGTAGCTTTCATCCTCTTCAAAGAAATCGCTAAATCTGGATGAGACCAATAGTTCATTATGGTCTATACCTAAGAGTAATTTTGATTTTTGTGATAGGTATTTCACACGGCCAGCATCGTCGATGATGGCTATGCCACAAGGTAGGAATTCGACGAGGTCTCTATATTTTTTCTCACTTGTCAGTATCTGTTTTTCCTTGAGTTGATGGTCTGTAAAGTCTCTAACTACTTGAATGCAGCCGATGATTTTACCGTTATTATCTCTGACTGGTGCATAGAGAAAGTCAAAATATTTGCTCTCACCTTCTACATCATATTCGCTGATCAGCTGAATTGATTTTCCTTCAAATACCTCATCGATGATCGGGCTCAACTTAGTCAGTTCTACCTTAGGAATGATGTCTTTCAGGTTCTCGCCAATGTCAATGGTTTTATGATATACAGGCAAAAACAGTTCGTTCATTTTGGGATTGACGACAGCTATTTTTCGGTCTAAATCAAATACACAAATGCCATCAGGAGAGCTATCTAAGATCGCTGACAGATAGGCTTGTCGCTCGTCAAGCTGAAATTCATTGTGCTTAATAGCAGTGATGTCTTGAGACACTCCTAAGCAGCTGTACACTCCACCATCCATGTTTTTAAGGGGGTAATATTGAGTGTGTCGTATTTTATCTTGAGTATCGTGATTGATTATATCTGTGATCACCCGACCAGCCAGTACTTTTTGATAATGCTCTTGATATTTTTCTGTAAAATCAGCTTTTGGTAATTCACGCTTTAAGTTAGATCCTATGACGATATCAATGTTATGCTGAGATTTGAAATCTTTTTTTGCTTGAGTATTGGCAAATAGGACTTTACAATTTCTGTCAAGAGCGTAGATGCTCATCGGCGTTCGCTCCAGAATGTTATACATGAGCGACTCTTGTTCGATCAATGCTATTTCTGATTGGATTTGATCAGATAGATCTTGTATCATGAGCAGGACCGACTCGTCATTTTTTTGACCTTGGCCGAGCCGTTTGCCTTTGAATTCTACATAGATTAACTTGTTTTCTTTATTATTGATTCGGATGATATTTTCAGATTTATAGTCGCCCGTCTCCTTTACCTCTTTTATTATTTTATTAGCTAAGTCTATCGAGCTCGGATGTATGAGTTCGGATAGTTGCTGATTTTTGACTTTTGATTTATCCAGATCAAATATTTCGAGAGCGGATGGAGAGCAATATTTTAGCTTGCCATGAAAGTCTAACTGGACTATGCCAGTCGGACAGTTTTCGATGAATTCTTTAAACTTATTTTTAGTTGATTTTAGCTTTTCATTGTTAAGGAAGTCATTCGTGATATCGATGCATGAAAATAAAAATCCCTCAGGTAGGTCTTGACTACCGATAAGCGTGATGCTAAGTGAGAGGTATTTGGTCTTGCCAGAGGAGTGTATTGCTGAGGCAGTACAATGATAAAGGCCTTTTTTCTGATTGATGAGTTTCTTTTCTGCTTTGCCTATAACGGTGGAGCTATCTATACTTAATAAATCTTCGACTGACTTATTGAGATAGTAGCTGAATTCATGTCCCAGAAGATAGCTGGTCTTAGCACCGACAGTGATGATATTTCCTTTCAGGTCGGTCTTAATGAAGCCAGCTGTAGTAGAATTCAGAAGCGCTTTAAAGTTTTGCGATTGGGTATGGATCGCTTGAATGGCAGAGCCGTTGTTGACTGGGCTTAGAGAATTGTTTATTTCTCGAAAGATCAGTATAAGCAACTGATTCTCTTGGTATACTGGCTTTGCTGTCAGCTCGTATATGGTATTCGACTCTAAGGACGCACCTTCGTATTCGACTATAATTCGCTTAGGTGATTTCGATTCAGCTACCTTAGATACCATGGTATGTACTGATTCTGTAGCATCATTATCAGATACTAACCTCAGTTGACTGAGGCCCAAGGGTAGGACATTAAATTTTTCTGTGTACTCTGAATTGAAGATGATGGAAGAATCTATTCTAAAGTAGTATATACACGCGGGATCTGGCTCAAATGAAACCAGTTCATTAAGTAATTCTACATTGAAATTCTCAAGGTAGGCCTCTGCAGATTGAAGAGGATTCTTTGGAACATACTTAGTGCCTTTAATAGACATGCATGCATGAATTAAGTCAATTAATAAATCAACAGTAAGGGAGGTGTAAAAAAATAAGGGGAGATATTAAAAACCGTATCTGGTATTTATGACACCAAAGTAATGGAAAATTATACCTTAAGCAAGTCTTTTATTCTAACAATTGTTAATTAGTGACAAAGCCAATAGTAAATAATGTCAGTCTTATCACTAATATGACCTCAAAGTGAATTCATCCAGGCACACTTCAAGGGTTTTCAATGTTAGACCGTTGAATTTTAGCTTAGGTCCAGAAATGATTTTTCAAATGAATTGTAATTATGTCAATGATCTGATGCACAGGTCTGCAAGCTTCTGATATCTTCTACTGGCCTCGCTGTAATAAATAGGACAGCTGATGTATGACGGGACCTGAGTCAGTCCAGATCTAATAGTTTAATGATGAGTCTAAAGTGACAGAGGTGCGATTCAGCTTGTTATCTCTGATAAATTCGATCTCTACCTTATCGCCAGGCTTGTAGCGCTCTAGGATTAGAAAGAGATCGTTATTATTTTTGATGGGCTGACCGCTGATTTTAGTGATCACATCTCCCGGCTGCTGATACCCGCGCTGGTTGATGGTGACTCCTCTGAGGCCTGCTTTTTCAGCACCACTGCCTCTATTGACCTCGGAGATCATGGCGCCCTCTATTTCTAAGCGATTGATCACCTGCTGCTGAAATACCACTACACCGAGCAGTGGCCTTTTGACTCTTCCGTATTTGATGATATCTGGGACTACCCAGTTCACCACCTCTACGGGTATGGAGAATCCGATACCAGCGGATGCGCCTGATGGGCTATAGATCATGGTATTCACACCGATCAGTCGGCTGCTGGAGTCGAGTAGGGGTCCTCCAGAGTTACCAGGATTAATGGCTGCATCTGTCTGAATCACATCCTTTATGGGTCTTCCAGATACAGATGTGATCTCTCTGCCCAAGGCACTGATGATTCCCGTCGTCAGTGAGTGGTCCAGACCAAATGGATTGCCGATGGCAAATACGGACTGACCTACCTTAAGGTCGTCATAGCTACCTACTTTGATGGCCTTGAGTACGGCCTTAGGAGCATCTATCTTTAGTACAGCGAGGTCTTTACTGGGCTCGTAGCCTTTTAGTGTCGCGCTGTATGTCTCTTGATTGGATAGGGTGACTGTGAGTCCGTCTGCTCCATCTATGACATGATAGTTAGTGACGATGTGCCCCTCTTCATCCCAGATGAAACCTGAGCCAGATCCGCTGGGTATCTGGAGTTCATTCCGATTCCAATAGTTGCGTTGGACTTTGGAGGTCCTGATGAATACGACAGATGGCGATACCTCTTCGAATAGCTTGATGGTCGCTGCTTCTACATCAGTGATATGTGTGATGGGAGAGACGTCTCTGCCCGTAGTTAGTGATTTTTTTTGGTGGTAAGTCAGAGCTTCATCAGCTTGAGCCGACTGATTATTAGGTGCTTCCTTCCAAGAAGTCCCGACGAAAAATCCGACGATCATCAGAATGATCCAGATAAATAGATTACTTGGCTTCATGTATTTAAATTTCAATGCGAAATACCAATCTGCAAATAACTTATTCTAATCTTTTACTTGATTGTCGAAGTTATCCACAACATAGGCCATTCATATCAATATTTTATTCATGATACATAACGACAGAATAATACAATAGATTAGGTCAGACTCATAAAAAAAGACGAAATCATAAGAATCACGTCTTACCTATATGGATATGACGATGAAAGGTACTGATCCTTAGCTCTTTTTCGCCGCCTTTTTTGCTTTGGCCTTTGGTTTAGCCTTTTTCGCTGCCGTCTTCTTTTTGGCAAAGGCATTGGGGATTTCCGCTTCGATGATCTGCTTTACCTGATCTATGGTCCAGTCTTTTAGTTCTTCAGCTGGGATTTTTTCGCCTTCTCTTTTTGGTAGCTTGACGTTCTTCTTTTTGAATTTAATGATAGGTCCCCATCTGGCATTCTGAATGGATATCTGCTCTTCGGGCCAGTTTTGTATGTATCTGTTGGCTTCTTTTTCTTTTTTTGCTTGGATGAGCTCGTTCATATCAGCTATGGAGAGATTCTCAAAGTCATAGCGCTTGGGCACATTGATGAAGAAATCATTCCATTTTAGGAAGGGACCGAATCGGCCCTTGCCCTTAGTGACAGGCAGCTCTTCGAAGTGATGGATCGGTGCGTCGGCTGCACGTTTCTCTTCGATCAGCTCTATCGCTCTTTCTGTGGTCAGTGAGAGCGGGTCTTCACCTCGGGGTATAGAGATGAATGATTCACCAAACTTCACATACGGACCGAATCTGCCTCGTGCGACGATGACATCTTGCTCCTCATACTCACCCAGTGTCTTAGGCAGCTTAAAGAGCTCCATCACCTCTTCGAAGTCAATCTCTTCCATGGACTGGCCTGGCTTGAGGCTAGCGTATCGAGGCTTACCCTCTTCTCCGACTTCTTCTACTGTACCGATCTGAGCCACTGGTCCATAGCGGCTGATCTGCACCAGCACAGTATGTCCTGACTCTGGATCGATCCCGAGATCCCTTCTTCCCTTGGCTCGCTCTGCATTTTCGAGCGTCTCCTCCACACTTTCGTGAAAGGGGTGGTAGAATCCTTTCAGCATGTCTTTCCAGCCGGATGATCCCATCGCGATCTGGTCAAAATCCTGCTCTATATCGGCTGTGAAGTTATAGCTCATGATATCATCAAAGTGCTGACTCAGAAAATCAGTCACAACCATTCCGATATCGGAAGGGTACAGCCTGTTAGAGGTAGCGCCAGTGATCTCGGATTCTATTTTTTTATTGACTTCTCCATTTTGCAAGGTGTAGAAGCTGTATTTTCTTTCGACTCCTTCTCTGCTCTCTTTGACGACGTAGCCTCTGTCTTTCTCCATGATTTTGGATACTGTCGGGGCGTAGGTGGATGGTCTGCCGATGCCGAGCTCTTCCAGCTTTTTCACCAGACTTGCCTCTGTAAATCTCGCTGATGCACGCGTGAACCGCTCCACGCCTTCTATCTTATCAATATCCAGTACCTGTCCGCTACTGAGTGGTGGCAGGATGCCCTTGGCGTCTTCATCTTCGCCTTCGTCTTCATCCTTGGATTCGATGTATAGCTTTAGGAATCCGTCGAAAATCATGACCTCACCTTTCGCATTGAAGATGTCATCAGGACGAGTTGAGATGCCTATTTTGACGGTTGTTTTTTCCAGCTTGGCATTCGCCATCTGACTCGCGACAGTCCTCTTCCAGATCAGATCATAGAGTCTCTGCATGTCAGAAGTGCCACTGACTGCTCTCACTTCAAAATTAGTCGGGCGGATGGCTTCGTGTGCCTCCTGAGCATTAGCATCTTTTGATTTGAATCGTCTTGTCTCCGCATAGTGATCGCCGAAGTCTTTTTTGATCTGATCAGAGATGGCAGCGATGGCCGTCTCACTCAGTGACTTAGAGTCTGTCCTCATATAACTGATGTGTCCATTCTCATACAGTTTTTGGGCAGTGGACATCGTACGCCTCACACCGAATCCTAACTTACGACTAGCCTCCTGCTGTAAGGTCGAAGTCGTGAATGGTGCCGCGGGCTTACGCTGTGTTGGCTTGACCTGGATATCGTCTATGGTGAATGATGCATTTTTGCAGTCTTCTAAAAAGGTAGCTGTATCATCTCCATTAGCGAGACGTTTATCCAGCTCGGCTTTTAGTATTGTCGGCTTACCGTATTTGTCTTTGACGATGAAGCTGGCAGATATTTTATAGTATGGCTCTGTCTGGAAGGCTCTGATTTCTCTTTCTCGTTCTACGATCAGTTTGACGGCGACGGACTGCACTCGACCTGCTGATAGCTTATTCTTT
The DNA here is from genome assembly GCA_937929945.1 of uncultured Saprospiraceae bacterium. Classification (GTDB taxonomy): domain Bacteria; phylum Bacteroidota; class Bacteroidia; order Chitinophagales; family Saprospiraceae; genus CALFUK01. The sequence goes on along the minus strand of CALFUK010000048.1, from coordinate 78,369 downwards.
ACCTTTCGCCACAGGATCTCACTGAGCTCGAATCCGACCAAGCGATCTAAGATTCGTCTGGCCTGCTGTGCATCGACCAGATTCTTATCCACGAGTCGTGGGTTTTGGATGGCTTTCTGGATGGCAGGCTTAGTGATCTCTCGGAAGACGATACGCTTAGTCACTTTCTCGTCCAGACCGAGTACCTCACACAAGTGCCACGATATAGCTTCTCCCTCTCGGTCCTCATCCGTCGCGAGCCAGATCTCTGTTGCTTTCTTAGCGGCATCCTTTAGCTCTTTGACGACTTTTTCTTTGTCTTCAGGTATTTCATAGCTGGGTGTAAAATCGTTTGCTATATCAACTCCTTTTTTTCCCTTGGATAGATCTCTGATGTGTCCATAGCTTGACTTAACTTTAAAGTCCTTGCCTAAATATTTTTCAATTGTTTTGGCTTTTGATGGGGACTCAACTATTAATAAGTTCTTTGACATTCGATTTATTTGATCGCGAGGTGTGTGAAAATGACTGCAAAAATGAAAAAAAAACCAATACCAAAATTCAATCTTACAAAATCTTTTGGTCGGGCGCTATCATAATATAAACAAAAGTACTGCCAGAAACTCTTAAGATTAGTGCGGTTAGTCTGAATAAAATTGCCTTAGTTTCTTTTTCGGCGACTGATAGTCTCTGCTGAATTTAGTCTTTCGTTTAGTTCTTTTTTGCGTTTATCAGCATAGCTTTTTGCTCTCTTTTCTATCTCAAGGTCTACCTGGTTCAGATGCCGGTGCAGTGAGATGATGGTGTACTCGATCATGTCGTCTGGATAACTCACACCTAGCGATTTGAGGTAGGCTGAGAACCGTGATCCCTCGTAGAAGGACCAGTTATGCGCCATCCATTTGCCGAGTCCCAGATGAAGTTTCTTCGCTGCTAAGCGCTCTGGGGCTGCAGCCATTCGCTCCAGGGAGCTAGCTGGCGAGAGCCTGATCAGCTCTTTGAAGCTATCTGCGAGATCAGAGGGTATGTACACTCCATTCAGATAGGCCTTCTTGATATTAGAGTCATAGATAGAGTCTTGCTTTGCTTGGAGCTTAGCTTGTTTGCTCTGGCCTATCAATGAGTGAGCAAAACATATGATGAGTGATACTTTAATTAGCTTGATGATCATGTGGGCAGTAACATTGATTAAGAATCTTTTAGTTTTACCAGAATGAATATTAACAATAATTTAGATACTACATGAAGTTCTTGTCAGTCTTGGAGTTTTTTGTGGCGCAGCTGATCATCTATGTGTTAGTCTGGACGGTTAACGACTATGTGGCCTCCTTACTCTTACTCATTATCCCAGTTATAACGACATCTATATTATTGCTCTCATTCATTTTTGAGCTGATTGAGCCTTCTAAAGTCCCACGTATATATTATAAATATGTAGTGTCAATGATCATAGCGCCGATTCTGGTCGGTGTATTTTATATTTACATCAGTGGCTTTGACTTAGATTGGATTTGACGCATCATTAGCTTCACACCTGTGGCGCTTTTATAGGGTGCTTAAAGTCGAAGACATAGCTGGATGCTCCATTCTTTTGTAAGTGATCTAATCGACTCACTGACTCATCTATCGTCGGATACTCACCCTGATTGACCCACCACATCGCAGTATGGACACGACCATACAAGGTAAACCACTCTTTTCTTCTCTTCACAAAGTCAGTATGAAAGGTCTTGTATACGAAGTGTTTGAGTGATTCTATGTTTTTCCAGACAGAGATATTGATGATGATTTGCTCATCGTCATAGGGGTTATAGCTGGTCGCATCTCCTGCATCATCTTTCAGTCTCCAGATGAAGCCAGGACTACTTTCTGCCAGGGCGTTCACCTTATCCAGATTGTCCACAAATTCTTTCATGATGGGGTCGTCAATGTTCACACCCCGCATCTTTGCGACATTGATTTCTGCCAGCTGAGATTGTGCCATTAGGTCTTTCTCTTTTTCTTTTTAGCTGCGGGGAATAGGACGTTATTCAGAATGAGTCTGTATCCTGGGGATTTTGGATGTAGGCTCAGATCAGTCTCTGGATCATTCACATAGTGCTTATAATCTTCGGGGTCATGCCCACCGTAGAATGACCAAGTCCCTTGTCCATAGGTGCCGTGGATGTATCTCGCCTCTCCGATGGATTTATTTTCGCCCATGATCAGCACATCTGGCTTGATGTAGGTTTTGTCAAAGGCCGTCGTCTGTCCCATGAATCCTTTGACTGTGGTCGTATGATTCTGAGTGAGCATGGTCGGTATCGGATCCCATTTAGCTGAAAATTCGAATAGGGTGAAGTAGTCAGCTTTTGGATTGATCTTTCTTTTTCTGTGATCAATGCTGGAAGTCTCGTATTCGAGATGGTTTTTGATGATTTGGAAGTCTTGGAATGCGAAGGTCTTAGAAAAGTCTAATTTGCTTTGGGCTGATGGAGACATAGGGTCACCGTCAAAGACTTGGTGACAGATATCAGTCCCCTCCGCTGCAAGGGCTAGATCATAAGTGTCAGTAGCAGAGCACATGGCAAACATAAATCCACCTGCGCCTACATATTCTTTAAATTTTTTCACTACCGCGAGCTTCATCTGTGATACTTTAGAGAAGCCAAGGCTCTTTGATAATTGCTCCATTTTCTTCACATTGAGCTTATACCACGGCTGATTGTGATAGCCACCGTAAAACTTTCCATACTGCCCGCTAAAATCTTCATGATGCAGATGCAGCCAGTCATACTCGGCCAGTTTATCTTCCATGACCTCTCTGTCATAGATCTGGTCATAGGGTATTTCTGCATAGGCTAATACCAAGGTTACGGCATCATCCCATGGCTGGATACGCTCTCCACGTGCATTGAAGTCAGGAGAGTATACGGCTATCTTGGGCGCTGTCTCCAGTTTGATGACTTCTTGATTTTTTTCGGGATCAGCTATATCTTGTCTGATGGCAGCGAATTCTGCATTGGAGATGACCCTATAGCTTACGCCTCTGGTCTTACACTCCTTCTCATAGATCGTATTGTGGGAGAAAGCGAAAGCACCTCCCTCATAATTGAGCAGCCAGTAGGCTTCGTCATCATTTTCTAAGATCCAGTAGGCTATGCCGTATGCCTTGAGGTGATCTTTCTGATTGGAGTCATCCATCGGGATCAGGATGTAGGAGGCCATGCTCGTGGTCACGATTATGATCGACAGGCAAAACGTATAGAAAAACTTCATCATAGATTTATTCTTAAGTATCGTGATTCAAAAACGAGAACAGAACAACAATAATTGCAGTTCCCTTCGTTAATAAAATTGCAATATATAATGTTCATATTTGCGAGCTAATCTATAAATACAGCGAATCATAGAAAATCTAAGTTTTTCATATCCTCTTTGGTACATTGGTCTCTGTGTCCTGCTGGGTCTCGTGTACTCCCTGTTTCTATATTTTAGAGACAAGCGTTTTGGAGATCGATTTGCTGGACTACCATACCTATTAGCCTTATTGAGGTTTCTGGGAGTGACTGGCCTGGCTATGCTACTGTTGACACCATTGCTGAAGCAGGTGAAGGAGCAGGTAAAAAAGCCGCAGATCGTCATCCTGCAGGATAAGTCTCAATCCGTAACAGAGGATGTGACAGCCAGCGGAGCAGACTATACATCCGCCATGAATGCGCTGCAGTCCAGCCTCAGCGAGAAGTATGACGTGAGTACCTTCCAGTTTGGCGATGAGATACAGTCTATGGCGGATACCTCAGCGACTGACTATAAGACGACTGATATATCCTCCGCACTCCAGTATACCTACGATGTCTTCAATGATCAAAATCTGGGTGCAGTCATCTTAGCCACTGATGGTCTCTATAACGAGGGTAAAAATCCCATGTACCTCAATACAGCTTTTAAAGCTCCATTCTACACGATCGGTCTTGGTGATACGACCATTAGAAAGGATCTATTCATTAAGAATGTACTGTATAACAAGATCGCCTACCTCGGTGACAAGTTCAATCTACAGGTAGATGTGCAGGCATTTAATGCTGCTGGTAACTCCACGAGGTTGACCGTCAGAAAAGAGATCGGAGGTAAATTCACCGAAGTATCCAGAGAATCGATCAGGATCGATAAAAACCAATTTTTCACTACGAAGACGCTCACACTGGAGGCGAATGAACCTGGAGTGACTCGCTACAGAGTCTCTGTGACAGGCATCAATGAGGAGATGTCCACCGTCAATAATACACAAGATATATACGTAGAAGTCATCGACTCGAGACTGAAGATATTACTACTGGCTAATGCGCCCCATCCAGATATAGCCGCAATAAAGCAGCTGCTGAGTGATAACAAAAATTACGAAGTAGAGGTGAAATATGCGGACACGAATGATGAGGTAAATAACTACGACTTCTACCTGTTTCATAATTTGCCCAGTCGTAAGCATAACCTCAGCAGTATCATACCTACCATAGATCGGAGAAAAGTACCTCGGCTATATGTGGTCGGTGCTCAGACGAATCTTAGCCAATTCAATAATTACCAGAAGACGCTGGATATCGTCGGGAATAATGCTAATCAAAACGAGGTGCAAGCGATACTCAATCCATCCTTCGGCTTATTTAATATAGAAGACAACAGTAAAAATAAAATAGAACGCTTTGCTCCTATGTTGGCCCCATTTGGTGATTATAAGCCTGGGCCGAAGACTGAGGTGCTGTTCTACCAGCAGGTCAGAAAGATTGATACTGATTATCCGCTTGTGGCATTCAGCGATGATAATGGCATAAAGACAGGGGTCATTGCGGCAGAAGGCATCTGGAAGTGGAAACTGTATGATTATCTACAACATCAAAATTTTGACGTCGTCAATGATATCGTCGATAAGACATTCGTATATACCAGTGTGAAAGAGGATAAGCGCCGCTTCAGAGCCAGTGTCTCTAAAAACCTATTTAAGGAAAATGAAAACATCCTATTTGATGCCGAGCTATACAATAACTCGTATCAACTAATTAATGATCCCGAAGCCACCATGGTGATCAAGGATGCTGAGGGTAAGAGCTTTGACTACAGCTTTTCTAAAAGCAATGCGGCTTATTATCTCGATGCTGGCAGATTTCCCGAAGGGAGTTACCGCTATACAGCCAGCACGACCGTAGATGGGAAGAGCCTCTCCCAGTCAGGTAAGTTCACCGTGCAGTCCATCCAGTTGGAGTTATTCAATACCACAGCAGATCACGGTTTGCTAAAGAATCTTAGCGATAAATACGGTGGAGCATTTTATGATGCGGCTGATGTGTCATCCCTTCAGGAGGTCCTGGCAGCTGACGAAAATGAGATCAAGCCCACGGTCTACGCGACGACCAGCACCAAGCCAGTCATCCACTTCAAATGGATTTTTGGATTACTCTTTTTCTTTATCGTCATAGAGTGGTTTTTGAGACGATTCTTTGGACATTACTGATCGGATAGAACTTTACAACTTCCTTTTCCCTTTATGTAAGCATATCACCAGCTTGTCGAGTATCTGATGAAACATATTTTCCATGAGAGCGAACTCACTTTCTCTTTTAGTGAGAACTGGAAAGTCATGCGCTACGATGAGCATCGATATTATAAAATAGTCAGTGGGCGATCGATCAGTGGAGTTGATTTTGCCTGTATCACACCAGAGGATCACCTTATCCTCATCGAAGTCAAAAATTTCTTTCAGTATCAACAAGATGGTGTCATCAATGATCTAGGCCGATTCGCTGAAGAAATGAAGGAGAAGATCTTGGATACCCTTGATCTGATTGATATCATCCACAGGTATCATGGCAGAAAATGGTCCTATCGTATACTGTATGGTCTAGTGCGACGATTTCCTAGCCTGCATTATGACTGGTGGTACTGGTCCACCATGTATGATCTTCACCTCAGCTCAGAGAAGCTACGCTTTATACTGGTCTTAGAGTCAGTAGCGGATCCAAAGGTCGTCAAGCGGATGATTACAGATTTGGGCCGCAAGGAGGATGTCGCGATGCCAGAGTTTAAGGTTCTTTCAGTGGATGATATGCAGATGGTGGGCATGGACGTTCAGCAGTCAGATGTAGATCAGCCATAGGCGGTAAGTATGATGTATTTAGAGCTGCTTCTATTTTGTAATAGCTGTCATGATAGCCTCCAGGTCTGATGCTCTTTGAGTACCAATGAGAATTTTCTTGCCACTTTTAAGCTTTAGCTGCAGGCCTACATTGCCGCGTGTATTGTAAGCTGTTCCGCTCTGTGAAATTCCAAATCGGATGCCCCATCCTCCATATTCTTGTATAGGCTTATAGGTTCTGATTTTCCATTCTGCTATGTCCTCTATGTTGATCCGCTGCTTCACGGGCCATATGGACACGAGTAGGTGAGATGGAGTGATGCGCGTTTTTAATGTGTAGAACCATAGTGGGGCAGCTACAAGCAGGAATAAAGCCGCCATAATCCCCACCACCCAGTACTTAGCATCGAGCAGGGGCGGTATGATGATGATGAGATAGACGGCACCCAGAAGTATAAATAGCCACTTCCCAAAATGTTGGGTTTCTTCAAATAGTGTTTCAGCTGGTTCATTCATCATATTGAGAGGAGTCTAATGCAAGCTTTGGAATCGTTTATTAGTCTCAAAATAAGTCTATAATTCTATAGCTTGTAGACGAAATGAAAAAATATGTAGACGATATGTGACCTACGAGATAATTCTGCGTCTTAATGATGTACCTGCTGCCCAATTAGTTTTTTAAACAAGTCAAAATTCAATCCAATGAGCTATATTTTACAGATTCCAATTGAAAAAGTCATCAACACAGGTATGTTATTCGCAATCTTCGGAATGGGTGCTTTTTTTATCTTAACCCAGACATTTGGGTAGTCATTTCTGAACAACAACCTTACCATAACATCTTTACTTTTCTTCCTATCATAGATGATTTTCTCATCTGATTAATCCTTTAAAGCGGGTGACTCCTGATCATCCCATGTCATGTGATAATATATTGTAGGGAGAATATACCTACATGTAGATCATTTGTTGAAAAATTTCTATTAAATTATTATGATCTTTGTTATGATCGTTTAATAGACGACTTATTTAACAATAAGGATTTTCGCAGCTGGAACAAATTCTACGCAGCTGTGCTGAGAGGCGATCACTACCCACCTTTATTCTGATTTTCTGGAGATTATGTTCATTACTGTATCATATCTATCTTATTTCTTTACCAGAGAGAGTCTTACTTGTAAAATTTGTGTGCATTGAATTCTTATATATCTATACAGCAGACGGCTTCTCGTGCGCCTCGGTATGCCGACGATGACGAAGTCATAGATCGCTACATCAGCGAACGGAATCATAAAGACTTCGAGATACTCTATGGCAGATACTCTAAGAAGGTATTCGGTAAGTGTATCTCCATTCTGAAAGACGAAGAGAAAGCTCAGGATGCGACTCAAGAGATTTTTGTCAAAATCTTATTGAATCTTGGGAAATTCAACAAAAAATCACGGTTTTCTACGTGGTTATACTCCATTACTTACAACTATTGCATCGACTATGTGCGGAAGTCTAAGAAGGATAAAAGCGTATTGGTGGAAGATTTAGCCAATGAATATGACAGGGCCTCAGATGACGTGGAGGATTATTTTATGACGGAGCTCAATGTGAAAAGACTCAAGCTCATACTAGAACAAATAGCCATCAATGATAAGCTGATCCTGTTAATGAAGTATCAAGACGAAATGTCAATCAAGGAAATCAGCCAGATCATAGAGAAATCGGAAAGTGCAATTAAGATGCAGATCAAAAGAGCTAAGCTAAGATTCCAGAAAACCTACAGAGAAAGGTTTCAATATCTTCCCGCGTAATTATCCTAAGGGGATATATACATGACCGATTTTCTCAAGGCCAAGTGGGATTTTATCGGCTATTCTATTATCAAGTTCATCGAGGGTTTTCGGCATTCTTTGACTTCTCATTTACACCATTCGCTCTCTACCATCATAAGCTCTTCATTTAAAAACGTCAATCACTTTATCAACTAGGTGCTTTGGGGTAGTCTGTTGTAGATTGGTGAGTGGTCTGAAAGTCGTACATGCTGGCTCCTTTGGAGGTATGTGTGCAGTTAAGGCGAGTATGGTGTGCTTACCGAGGAGATACTCAAGAGTTTCTTGAGTAGGGGCATAAAAAAAGCGGCTTAGATCCTATCCTAAGCCGCTTTTGAATTATAATCCCATGAACATATCCTAAATTTTTTCTACACTTTAGTAGATGTTTCTTTAGAATAAAATAATTTATATATCTAAAACTCAATCCATTTTGGTGTTCGGTTATTCAATCATTGCTAATAATAAGCTGTGTATTTTTATGAGACACAGCCTACTATTAACAATTTTATCCCATGAACATATCCGAATTTTTTACTGGCTCTTTTGCCAGTGTGAGGCTAATTTGTTTGCTTCATCAGCTTCACGATATAAAGATGCAACACATTAAGAGTTGTGACAAGGACAAAAAACGAGTATTGTAACATATAAAAATATTTAATATGATGCAGCTCTATGATTAAATATCTGATAATCATTAATTTATAAGTTACACAATCACTGATTTGTCGCTTTATTGTGAAAAATAAATTAGAAAAAGAGAGAAAAATTGAATGAAAAAAGCCTAATTTTTTCTCAAAATGGGCTTGAAAATGCTGGATTTTGAAGAAAAACTTCGTCCTGGAGCGTGTTAATAAAGGCCAGTAGGGCTGCTTTATTCTTTTCAGAGATCGACAGTGGGCGCATGACAGCTCCCAAATTATCAGCAGGATTGCCGCCTGTGGCATAATGATCTATGACTTCTTCCATATGACTGAAGCGTCCATCGTGCATGAATGGAGCCGTAAACTCGATATTTCGCAGTGTCGGGACTTTAAATGCACCATTGTCGAATCGCTGCCCCGTGACCTTGCCTCTCGCCAGATCGGTAAAGTCCGCTAGTGACTCTACAGCATCGATGCCATTGTTAAAGTATTCATTAGTCGTAAAGAGAGGTGCATTGTGGCAGTGGCCGCACTCTGCGTGTTGGCTCTGATCTTCATTGATGTCAAAAAAGATCTCAAAACCATCAAGCTCTTGATCAGTGAATACGGCCTCACCTGCGACGACCCTGTCATACTTGGACTCACCACTGCTGATGAGCGTCCGCTCGAACTGGGCAATGGCTTTTACGGCCAGATCGCGTGATATATCTTCTTGACGCTCTATGCCAAAAGCCTCTCTGAACATCTTAGGGTACATACTATGGCGGCGTAGCTTGCGCTCTACATTTGGCCAGCTATCGTGCAGCTCGATGGGATCTTCTACGGGCAGTAAGGCCTGCTCTTCTAAGGTCATGACTCGGCCATCCCAGAAGAGTCCGGTATTATGGAATCCGATATTGAGCAGTGTCATGCTGCTGCGATTACCTGTGATGCCATCTACGCCTGTGCTGGCTGCGAGATTATCTGTGAAGTTAGCCGCTTGCAGGTGACAGCTGGAGCATGACTGAGTGCTGTCCACGGAGAGAATGGGGTCATAAAATAGATGTCTGCCCAGAGATACACCAGCCACAGTGAGCGGATTATCTGCTGGAATCACCATCTGAGGAAAGCCTTCAGGAATCTGGAGATCATAACTCTCTGGCTGATAAGGAAATAATGTGAGGTCACCGCCCATCTCTGAGGGTGCCTCGTCCTTACCACAGGATAAGAGTATAGACAGTAGCACTATGAATATGAAAAGTGTTTGCCTCATGATTTATTCCAAAACAGAGAAAGCGCCTCTGGTATTATTTAAGATACTTTGTTTTAGCTCTTCTGTCGTCATATCAAGGGATATGCCGCTAAGCCATACAGCATAATCAACAACGATAGGCACGATAAGGTTATCGCCTCTGTCCTGATTTATGACGGTCTCAAGCGCTATATTGATAGGAGGGGCATTATTGAGATCAATTGATAGCGTATCCATTGAACCAGAAGGGATAAGCTGAAAGCTCATGCTGGTGTAGCTATTATCTTCATTCTGGTATTCGATCAGTGTGCTGTAAGTAGCAGACTCTTGGTCCAAGTCTGTCAGCTCTGCTGCCTGGGCACACTCGCTCATGCCGAGCGAAAAATTGAATTGATCATAGATACCTGATGATCTGAATTCACTTAGTGATGTACTGCGCTTGGCAAGACTTAGATCACGATAGCTATCAGAAATGAAGACTGATGTCATATCACAGGAGACATTGATACTATCGGAGCTGCTTCGTAAGATATCTGACTGGCGGACAGATATGTCATGCACCAGAAATGATGCTTCTATCAGTCGAAAGGCTTGACGCATACCATTGAGGTATGTACTATCGGTGGATAGTGCCTCCTCTCCCCATCTGTGCGTGAGCCCCATGCCTAGCGTAGGGTAGGTACAGCACTCACTACAGCCATCATCAGCAGTCAGGTCATAATTCTTGGATAGTGGGTCTAAGCAGCCATCTATGGGCTCGTAGCAGGCTAAGAGGGTCATTGATAAGCTCGTGATGAGTAGCCATAATTTTATCCAGTGCTCAGGCATTTGGTTTTGCTTGATGCTCTTTGACCAGTTTTTCTACCATGGTTTTCACTTGGGAAGAAAAGTCTTTGTTCATAATCCAGTGATAGTAGTTTTTATCCTTGTGCAGCGTCTCTGCTACGGGCTTACCTATGTATTTACCGAAGTTAAAGACGACTTGGCCACTGGGGTCGTATTTTAATCGGTTCGTCACGTCAATGGATTTTCTATCAGCGGTGAAGTCGTAGATGGCATTCATATCATTCTTGATAGGTGCCTTGGTCACGAATCCATCACCATCCACGTGGTCTACATCCTCATACCGCATGATCTGCCCTTTAAGGACGTCGACGGTGGCTCTCACGTCTGCCAGTGCATCGTGCGCATCTTCTAAGGACTTGCCGCAGTAGAGCTGGAGTGCGGCTTTAAGGGTGCGCGGCTCCATTTTGTAGAATATCTTTTGGACATCGATAGATTTACGGTGATCCATCTTCAGATTGATGCCTGCTCTCGCAAATTCTTCCATGAGCATAGGGACATCGAAGCGATCAGAGTTGTAGCCTGCCAGATCAGCATCACCGATGAAGTCATATATTTGCTGGGCCACCTGCTGGAAGGAGGGTTTATTCTTCAGCTTGTCGGGCGTGATCCCATGGACCTCCATGGCTTCTTGAGAGATGGGGATGCCAGGATTGATTAGCATTTCCATCTCTTGTGATGGCTGGCCATCCGCATAATATTTAATCAGAGCGATCTGTACGATACGATCTCGGATGACATTGAGACCTGTCGACTCTATGTCAAAAAATACGATGTCTTTGCTCAGGTTAAATTCTAATTCCATTTGTTTTTTTTGATTATGTGTCTCAATGTCTAATAACGAATAATTATATCCAACTGACCTTTACTGGGACCTTAATTCTCTTCGAAATATAGACTTTATTTTATGTCTAAGATGTGATTCTTAAAGCCGTCACTCATGTAAGCTGAAAGGCTATTGTCTTTTTCGCTATGAATGAATAGCACTTCAATATTCGCCAACGATTTGCTTTTATTGATAGATTTAGTCAGACCCATGCTCATGAAGGCGGTGGCCCAGGCGTCTGCAGTCATACAGTCTTCAGCGAGAACGCTGGCACTCAGGATGTCGCTCTTCTTAGGATACCCTGTCTTGGGGTCGATGGTGTGACTGTATATCGTGCCATCATCCAGTTTGTGATAGTTTCTGTAGTTACCAGATGTCGCTAGTGCTCGATCAGAGATGCTGATGTAGGCATAGATGTCAGTGAGTCCGGCCTCGACCGAGGGATAGTTGATACCAAGCGTCCACTTTTTTTCACTAGGGCTGAGCCCCTTAGATCGGCCATCACCTCCTATATCAATGAGGTAATCATGCACACCTTTTGCTTCCAGATAGCCTGCTATCAGGTCAGCGCCGTAGCCTTTAGCGAGCGCGCTGAAGTCTAACTGTACACCCGCAGTATCTTTTCTGATGAATTGATTCTTTCGATCCCACTTGACTAAGCCCATCCCCACGTAGGGCAATATTGAGTCTATTTTTTCTATATCAGCTTCTTCGATCTTTCTTTTAGGCGTGTAGCCGAATCCCCAGTAATTCACCAGAGGCATGATGGAAGGGTCAAAGGCGCCCCGAGACTGGACGAATATTTCTTTTGACTTTTGTAGGTTGGCGATGAATCCATCGAGTCTTTTGCCATTTTGATGATCGGGTATGCCTTCTGCAGATCTGTTGAACTGGGAGATGAATGACTTCGGTATATAGGTGGATAATTCTAAGTTGAGATCCACCAGCAGCTGGTCTATGTCATGCTTCATGCCCTGATCACAGGGTGCGCAGGTCACGGCATAGTATGTGCCCATTGTTTCCCCCTGTAGCTTGGAATATTCTGATGTATCGTTCTGACAAGATGAGAGGAGTCCTGCGAGTAGGCATATTGTCAGTGCTATCCTCATTTCAGCATTCCATCTTTTATTGCTTCCTTTTTAATGCCATGCAGCTGTACGGGATCTTTCTTCTTTTTGCGTAAGCGGATGTTGAGGAATTCTACACCGAGGGCAAAGGCGATGGCGAAATAGAGGTATCCTTTTGGCACCGCTCCGACCTCTTGTCCGAAGACGCTGAGGTGCGCGAGATGGCATCCTTCTAAGATCAGCATAAAGCCGATCAGTATGAGAAAGGAGAGTCCCAGCATCTGTACTGTAGGATGATTATTGACGAATCGACCGACGGGTGTCGCGAATAGCATCATGACTATGACGGACAGCACTACGGCTACGATCATGACCATCAGTGCTCCTTCGAGTCCATTCGTCATGCCGATGGCCGTCAGTATGGAGTCAAATGAAAACACAATGTTGATAATAGCAATCTGAATGATCGCACTTTTCAACGTGGTTTTGACTCGACTCCCACCAGCAGCTTCTTGGGCGTCACCTTCCAGTTTATGATGGATCTCTGACACACTTTTATAGAGTAGGAATATACCTCCAGCGATTAAGATCAGGCTCTGAATGGAGAATCCTCCGTGTAGCCAGCTCAGGTCGAATGATAGCCAAGGTTCATTCATGGCTATCAGCCAAGTCACGCCAAAGAGTAGGATGATTCTCATGGCCATGGCAAGGATCAGACCTATATTAGTCGCCTTGGCCTGCTCTTTTTCTTCCAGCTTGGCAGCAGTGATGGATATAAAAATGATATTATCTACCCCGAGGATGATTTCTAAGAGAAATAGTGTCACTAGACTCATCCACATCTCGCCACTTGCGAAGTCTGGCATAGCTATCATATATATCATATCCATAAACTAATTAGATTTCAATGTTAATATCTGCTGCAAATTTATTATTATTGGTCGAATCCAATGGTAGATACACACTATATGTTAAAAAAATATGTGATGTATTAGCTATTGATTATTATTGCTCATCAACAAAATCTTGCAATTGATAAAAGTATTAGTGGTCTTGCTCTCCTTATTAAGCTTCGCTGACACCAGTCCGAGAGTGGAATTAGATAAGAATTGCTCCATCAGGATATTGTCCAAGACTAACCCCATTACAGGCAAAATCACCTTTGCTGGCAAGAAAAAATTTAATTTCGTAGACGGATCAGGAGAAAGCAGTATTGACTTACTCATCGTCCGCCAGAATAAGGAGCTCACATTACGATTTAAGTCACCGGCAGAGATATGTGTTCCGATGTCATTAGAGATCACACTCTTCACTCAGAAGGATAAGCAGGTCCCGCTGAAGAGTAACAGTAAGGAGAACTGTAAGGGCAGCATGATATTTAATTTCGGAGGTATGTTTGGAAAAGACAACCTCAAAAAAATATTCAAAGAAGAGGGTATTCAGGCCATCATGTTTGAAGATGTCGATCATAATTTGCTACGCTACGACCTAAAACCACAAGATAAACAGGAGCTGCAGCAAGTCTTAGCCTGTCTGCTCAATGTTTGATTCTTATCGGGATTGATTGCTTTAGTACATTCGTACTATTCAACTTTCTCGACTCGACTATTCTTCTGTATCTAGATTTTGATTGAATCCAAATCCGATCTGTGTTTGTGGAGTTTGGCTCACGGGATCGTCATCATCATAATCCTCCCATTCGATTAAGCCATTCAAAAAGGATTCAAAATTAGAAATGATCAGATCTTCATTAAATTCTGGTGGAGCGTAAATGCCAATGAGCTTAGGTGGTCTGGGTTCCATGAGCCCTTCTATAAATGGGTATGACATCCACACTTGCACTTTACCATTGAATAGTTGGCTATAGACCATTGTCCCATACTCTTTGAAAAAGTCCTTGCGCTGATTACCATCCGCTATCTCATAGATGCCGCTCTTCCGATTACCTAATTTGATAGAGATGGATTCGAGACCTTTGATTTTCTCCTCTTCTGAGAAGGTCGCTTCCATGTCAGTCGTTTTGAGTAGTTTCTTAAGTTCCGATAGTATAAATTTTTTCAAAGAGTCGTCCCAAGCTGTCCTCCAGGTCAATACCTTGTCGAGCATGTGTTTATACTTCTCCACCTTTTCTTTAATGGCCGTGTACTTTTCCATTCCTAGTTAATCAGTTATTTTGTTAGTAATTAGTTATGTTGGAAGCGTAAATATCACAAATAATATGACGAGTAGGGGCAAATTTATTGTATTTGAAGGAATTGATGGGTCAGGTAAGTCCACACAGCTGCGGTTTGCCCAGCAATATTTGGAAGATCATGGATTGAAGGTCTACATCACAACAGAACCCACAGCCCGTCCAATTGGCAAATTGATCAGAAGCGTCCTTAAAAATGAGCTAACGGTCAGCGAAGAGACGCTTGCGGCACTCTTTGTGGCGGACAGATTGGATCACATTCAGAATAATGCAGATGGGCTACTGGCCAAGCTAGAGGAAGGCATCACTGTCATCTCAGATCGATACTATTGGTCATCCTACGCCTACCATGGCCTGCACATGCCTATTGAGAGGGTGGTGGGTATGAATGACATCTGTCATCAGCTGTTAGCACCTGATGTCACGATATACCTTGATCTGACAGCGGAGCAAAGCATGGAGAGGATCACCGCAAGAAATGAGCAGCAAGAAAAATTCGAAAAGCTGGAGTTACTACAAGGCATCAGGCAGAACTACCTCCTGAGCTTAAAAACGCATCATCTGGACCTTCCGATCGAAATCATAGATGCTGGGGTGCCTGTAGAGGCCTGCACCACTGCTGTGCAAGGCATCTTAGACCATTACATCATCGATCAAAACACATGAGACGTCTTTGTGGTAGATGACTAAGCTGTCCAATTTTTTTGATTTAGCCTAATTGTATGCTGACAGGCATTATACTTATAAAAAACAATAACAATGAGACCAGAGACCAGAGCCATACATACAGGACAGTCCGTCGATCCGAATACGGGAGCTATCGTGTCCCCGATACACCTCAGCTCTACTTTTGAGCGTGATTTAGATGGAGCTTATTCCAAAGGTCACCTGTATTCTAGATATACCAATCCCAATCGAAAATCACTGGAAGATTGCTTAGCGGATTTGGAGGGTGGGGTGGCTGCTGCTGCGTTTTCATCTGGCTCAGCGGCTATGATGACCTTATTACAGACCCTGCTGCCAGGAGATCATGTGATAGCGCCAGACATCTTATACTTCGGGATCATGGAGCTGATGAAGAAGGTATTCGTTCCTATGGGCATTCGCTTTGATTTTATTGATATGAGATCATTGGATCAGGTGGAGCAGTACATCTCATCAGAGACTAAACTAATCATCGTAGAGACGCCCTCTAATCCTCAGCTCACAGTCACAGATATAAAAGCAGTAGTCGAGATCGCCCATGCTCATGACATTCAGGTAGCTGTGGATAATACCATAGCGACCCCCATATTACAGCAGCCACTGGCTCTAGGGGCTGACTATGTGCTCCATGCTACCACTAAATACATAGCGGGGCACAGTGATGTGCTGGGAGGAGCCATCGTCACTCAGGTAGAAGATGAGCGATGGGAGAGGTTAGTATACATCCAGAAGATGGGAGGAGCAGTGCCATCACCTTTTGAGTGCTGGCTGACACTGAGAGGTATCCAGACCATGAGCTATCGGGTCAGAGCCATGACAGACCATGCGAAGCAGATTGTATCATTCTTACAGGGGCATCCACAGGTAGAGTCAGTCCTGTATCCAGGTATCCCGGAGTCAGTGGGCTATGAAGTCGCCTCTCGACAGATGTCAGATTATGGCATTTTGATGTCCTTCTTAGTGAGAGGTGACGCACAGCAAGCCATTGATGTGACTAACCGGTTGGGACTCATCACCAGAGCCACCAGCTTCGGAGGCACACACAGCTTGATAGAGCACCGCTACTCTGTAGAAGCGGAAGGGACTAAGACGCCTCAGAATCTACTGCGGCTGTCCATCGGTCTGGAGCATGTGGACGATCTGATAGAGGACCTGAGCCAAGCTTTGGGATAAGTCATTTATCCTTATTTTCAGATATTATTGTTTGTTCCAGTATTTATCGCAAAGACCTGGCACAGCGGCAGCCTGTATGCTCTAATCCCGTATCAGGGCTGGACTTCATTCTGGCGGATACCCTGTAGCCGCTGCAGTATGAGTCATTGCATAAGAAGGAGCCTCCTCTGATGACCTTCTTCGGTATAGTAGGCTCCTGTGGGTCGAAGCTGATATCAGGCCCTGCAGGGTTGAGCGTATCCTTATCGGCTACTTTCTCTGCGTAGTGGCCATACTTATACCAGTCAGAACACCATTCCCAGACGTTTCCCGCCATGTCATACAGGCCATGTGCATTCGCTTCGTATGATCTGACTGGAGCGGTAGTGGCGTGACCATCGCTACCTGTATTCTCAAAGGGGAATTCGCCCTGCCAATAATTAGCTCGTTGAGGACTGATGGGGTCATTACCCCAGGGGTACACTTGGTTAGTTCTCTTACCTCGAGCGGCGTATTCCCATTCGCTTTCTGTGGGGAGTCTTTTGCCTTTCCATCTGCAGTAGGCTGAGGCATCAAACCATGATAAATGCACAGCGGGATGATACGGCTTAGCAGTGGCATCACTCCCAGGGCCTTGAGGATGTCTCCAGTTTGCATTGCTTATGGGTTTCCACCAGGTATTAGGGGATGCGGGCTGTCCTTTTTGTACTTGCTCAAAGACCAGAGACATGGGGCTGGTATCAAAGTCTGGAGGTAGCTGATATCCTGCTGGCAGCTGTGCTAATATTTCATTAACGTCGAGCTCTCTTTCTGCAGTCGTCTTATAGCCAGTCGCCTTAGTAAAGGCGGCAAAATCTTCGTTGGTCACTTCTGTATGATCCATCCAAAAGCTATCCACCGTCACTGTATGTTTTGGGAATTCATCCTCCATAGCGGCCTTGCCTTCTGCTCCCATTTCGAAAGTACCACCTTTTATGAGGCTCATGTAGTCTGTACGGCTGCGCTCTATACTATCTACAGGTATCTGACCAATCTCATTCAGGTACTTCTCGATTAATGCATTGTGGCCTTTGGGGGAGACTGGTAGCTCATGATGGCTGTGGTCATGGTCCGCGTGATCGTGGTGCTCATGCGCCTCTTTGGGATGATCTGATCCGCATGATGCAATGGAGAGACATAGCAGAAGAAAATAGCAGCAGGACTTCATAGTATTAGATTTTAGAGCTGAATGAATTTCTGTAAATAACTAAGCTTACATATTTGCTTGAGTGTTGTAATTATCTATGTCCGCGTTCATCAGTTTAAATTTTATCATTTGATATCGAGCATTCTACTTGTGCCTGATGTTTATCTCACTTCTTGTGCCAACTCATTTACATGTCGGTTTAGCTTGCTCGTTTATATTGCCTTCTATATTCTTGGAAGGAGATCATTTTTTTTTGGTCCTGATCCCAAAGATTATTGTGAATGCACTTGAGGCTTTCTTTGAAGGTGATCGAAGTGACAAATTTATTCAGCACCGGATTCTCTTTGTAGCATTTTTCTAAATGGTAATTCGGGATCAAGGAGCTGAGGTGATGGATATGATGGAAGCCTATATTACCAGTCAGCCACTGAAAGAGCTTAGGCAGTCTGTAATGTGTCGCTCCTCTGAGCGCAGAGACGACGAAGTCCCAGTTATGTTTCCATTCCTTATAGGTCTCTTCATGCTGATGCTGGACGTAGAAGAACCAAAAGGCGATGATGCTGAAAATGAAAATGATGGGTATCTGTAACAAAAAGAATTTTTGCCACCCGATGAAATACCCTAATAAAGCATACAGACCTGCCATCAAAATATTATTGATGACTTGTGATCGTCTGACGTTAGACCAGCCCTTCAGATTGAATGTCGGCAGCCGATTAGAGAAGGTCAAGTAAATGAAGGGCGCTAAGCCAAATAAGACGAATGGGCTTCTGAATATGCGATAAGATACCCGCTTACGCCAAGGCAGAGAGGCATATTCTTTTACCGTCAAAAATTTGATGTCTCCAATATCTCGATTGGCCATCTCTAACTGGCCACTATGGCCGTGATGATGATTGTGCACCTTAGCCCAATATTTGAAAGGGATGGAGCTAAAAAAGCTACAGAATAGGCCGATGAGATTATTTAGGCGCTTTGACTTGAAGAAGGACTGGTGCCCACAGTCGTGCTGAATGATGAAGATGCGGACCAGGAAAAAAGCATTAATCACAGCTAATCCCAACGTCAGCCAGTAAGAGTAGTCATAAGTAAAATACATCAGAACCCAGAGCGCGAAAAAAGGACCAAACGAGTTAAAGATTTGAATCACCGCTTTCTTAGCATCAGGCATCTGGTACTGGGAAATGATCACTTTCCAGTTGTTTAAAGCTTCCTTGATCTCTTGCTCAGAAAAATTTGTCATGTAGAATGATTATATGCTTCAAATATAAGTGAATCGCTCAGCACAGCTCAACTATAATGCATATTACCACAGATATATTTTGTTGATCTGTCTTGCTATGGATGATCAATGTCATGCTTCGGCTATGGTCATCGAATCAACGAAAATCTGTAGAGCATATTAGCTGGGTAAAAATTTACAGTCTACACTATTATATAAGTAAAGTTGAATCGGATTCTTGCGCATAGAGTTTTCAACGACTGCTGCTGGTAACTATACTTATAGGACATGCTTTCGCATTTAATTGACCGTCTATTGCTATGCGCATTTTTAGTCAGTTTTAAATGGTTTTATGGAAAAATAAAGTTAACATTTGATTACTTTTTGTAGATGATCTGTAGAAATCTGTCTGCCTTATGTAGGTGTCCTCAAGCGACTCATTGTATATCTTTGAGTCATAGTTAAAAGGTGTTAATTTATGTGAAGGTTACTCAGTGAAAATTGGGTAACCTCGCTTTATATTAGGCTTATTCGATCTAAGATTAGATCTACAACTCCTCTCTCATTCTGAGAATTCTTAAGAATCTCCCTAATTTTTTGATAGCCAGTCATCTGAATGGATTGATTTTGTATGATATGAATCATTGATTCTCTGATTTGATCAGCGTGACACTCAGATTGTATAAGCTCTGGGACCAATTCTTGGCTGAGTAAGATATTAGGAAGACTGATGTATTTTATGTTCAAGATTGATTTTCCGATAAGATAGCTCACGGGATTTGCCTTGTAGAGGACTATCTGCGGTGTTTGCAGTAGAGCTGCCTCTAAGGTGACAGTGCCAGATGTATTGATGGCTATGTCTGACTGGGCGAGTAGGCTGTGATTCTCATCCATGCTGAGCTGTATATTTATCACACCAGACTGATCAATGATGGACTGATAATATGTCGGTCCGTGCAGAGACATGCCTCCTATGGTGAAGTCATGCTCGGGAAAGAATTGGCTAAATTCTAGCATGACGGGTAAGATCTTATCGATCTCTTGTTTACGACTGCCCGGCATCAGAGCTATATCGAGGTGCTCCCGTTTTTTGTCCTTTGTGGAGAGAGATTGCTCTCTAGCTCTGTCGAGATGAGCCACGAGTGGATGGCCACAGTAGTAGGCTGTGATGCCATGTGAGCGGTATAGCTCTACTTCAAAGGGAAAGATGCAGATGAGCGTATCAATGTACTTGCGTATGTCATGCACCCGGCTCTCTTTCCAAGCCCAGATTTTAGGCGATATGTATTGGATGGTATGCGCTTGGAGATGTCCTTTGACCCACTTAGCCATCCTCAGGTTAAATCCTGGAAAATCGATAAAGATGATCGCATCATATCTCCTCGTTGAGATGGTATGTCGACATTCTTTAAAAAGCTTCTGGATACTGATGGCCTTTTGCAGTACTTCGGCAAAACCCATAAAAGAGAGGCTGGAGATATGTCTTAGCACTTCTACGCCTGCAGCCTCCATCTGATCGCCTCCCCAGCCACTGAGCTGGATATCTGGACGCTGAGCCAGGAGCTTCTTAGCCAGCTGTGCACCATATAGATCGCCCGAGGCCTCTCCAGCAATCATAAATATCTTCTGACTCATGCGGGGTACAGCGAGTCGAAAAACCAATAAAACCAAACGCCTGCCATGAGCACAGTAGCTATGGCTATGCCTCTGATGCTATTGCCTTCCTTCCGCCTCTGAAAGACTTGCAGTGGTATCAGATTCATACAGATAGCTATGATGGTGATGGTGCGCACACGGCGGCTGTTCATCGCATAGTCAGCAGCATCGATCAGGCCTGAGACTTCCGCTGTCTGAAATAACCACTTTAATAGGTAGAAGCCTGCACAGGGCAGAAATATACCGATCATAAATGCAATGAAAACATTTCCTCTTTGAATTCTCAATGATGTATTGCTTTAGTTATTGAATCCATAAGTTAAGCTAAGATTTTTAAATGTGTATGTGCTAATTAGAATTAGTGTGTTTCACAAAATGATCGAGTCAGGATGCCACAGGCATTAAATAGTCAAGAGTAGCTGGCAGTGGTCAGGTAACATTAACTATTTATACCAGCGATAAAATGGAATCACCCAACGATTCTGCTCAGCTTATCTGGCTCTTAGAGCAATTAGCTTAAAAAATGTTTACTGGCTGTCCTCTAAATATCTGAATTCTTCCAGCGCGGGATGGGCCGTAAGATCGTGCATGGAGGGGACGACGGAGATATAGCCATTACCCAGAGCATTGATGTCAGTGTCTTCTGCTTCTTCATAGAGGACGAATTCACCGGTCATCCAGTAGTAGGACTCTCCTCGCGGATTCTTCACTTCCATGAAGTCTTCTTTCCACCCTGACTTTCCTTGCCGGCAGACCTTGATGCCTTTAATTTCTTCGATGGGTAGCTTGGGGATATTCACGTTGAGCAGCAGGCTCTTCTTGAACTCATGATCCAAGGCCCACCTGATCATCTTCGCGGCATAGTGAGTCGCTGCTGTGAAGTCAGCCTCCATCGATATATCACAGAGCGAGAATCCGATGGCGGGAATGCCCTCCAGGCTCGCCTCCATTGCTGCTGACATGGTCCCTGAGTAGATGATATTGATGGCGGCGTTAGAGCCATGATTGATACCAGATACACAGAGATCAAAGTCAATGTCCTTATACATCACGTGCCGCGCGATTTTGACACAGTCTACTGGTGTCCCTGAGCACTTGTAGGCTTTCAGGCCCGTAAAATGAAATACCTCTTTGACCTTAATCGGATCATGTATGGTGATGGCGTGGCCCTGTCCGGACTGGGGCTTATCAGGTGCCATGACGTAGGGTGTACCGATGGTTTTCACGGCTTCGATCAGAGCAGCTATACCAGGAGCGAGGATGCCATCATCATTGACGATCAGTATGTTAGGTTTTGTCATTTCATTCTTATTTGAGCACAAATCTATCTTTTTTCCAGATTATGGAAGAGGTGCTGCCTTCAGAGGCATATGATTTAATCTGTAATTATTTAAACTATGTATTTGTGGTGCCGTTGTACGACTTTACTTTTGCGCATCATGAAGAAAGGAATCCTCTTAGTCAATCTCGGTACCCCAGATGCCCCCACAAGAAAAGGGCTCAAGACTTACCTCAATCAGTTTCTGACTGACAGGCGAGTGATTGACCTGGTCTGGCCATTTCGCTATGCCCTCTTCCAAGGCATCGTAGTACCCATACGGTCTGGCAGAGTGGCGAAACTCTACGACCGACTCTGGATGAAAGAAGGCTCGCCGCTTAAAGTCTATGGACAGCGAGTCGCAGAGGGTGTCCAAGTAGAACTGGGAGATGACTATCACGTGGAGCTAGCCATGAGGTATCAGAATCCATCCATAGAGTCTGCCCTGAAGCGGATGCGCGAGCATCATGTGACGGAGCTGACCATCTTGCCGCTCTTTCCTCAGTATGCTTCTGCCACTACAGGGTCCGTATTCGAAGAGGTGATGGACATCATGAGGCGCAGAGAGCTGCTGCCAGGCATCAGATTCATCGGATCATACTATGACAATCCTGAGGTGATCGATATCTATTGCAAGAATGCGCGACAGTACGATTTGGCTGCGTATGATCATTTTCTGTTTTCATTTCATGGGGTGCCCGTGCGCTATCTCAAAAAAGAGAACGACTACTGTCAGTGCGGCCCTGACTGCTGCCAGAGCATTGTACCAGAAAACAGCCTTTGTTATTCTGCCCAATGCCACGCCACTGCCTTCGCCATCGCGGAAAAGCTGGGCATACCCAGAGACAAATTTACCGTGTGTTATCAGTCCAGGTTTGGTCCAGAAAAATGGGTGGAGCCCTATACGGACTACATGATTAAAGAGCAGGTCGAAAAAGGAAATAAGAACTTATTGGTATTTTCCCCTGCATTCGTCGCTGACTGCTTAGAGACCACGATCGAGATCGGCTATGAGTATCGAGAAGAGTTTGAGGAAGAGGGCGGGGAGAAGCTGGATCTGGTAGCCAGTCTGAATGATGATCCCGCCTGGATCAAGGCGATAGCTAATATGGTGCGGTCGTAAGTCCTTCGCATTAAGCTTAAGAGAATGAAACGGGATAATGATTAGCTATTAAGATTTTCACTAAAACCAGTTGAGCTAATTACCACTCCGCTATTACATCAATATTCCCCTTCACCATCTGGTCCATCGTCACATTGATTTTGGTGCCCAGCGGCAAGAATATATCTGACCTGGAGCCAAACTTGATGAAGCCCAGCTCTTGGCCTTGCGTTACGGATTGGCCTTCGCTCATATAGTTTTTGATGCGTCTGGCGACGGCTCCAGCGATCTGTCGGACTAAGATCTCTTTTCCGTCTGATTGGATGACTGTGGTCGTACGCTCATTCTCGGTGGATGACTTAGGGTGCCACGCCACCAGGTATTTGCCTTTGTGGTACTTGGCATAGGTCACGCTACCACTGACAGGCACTCGATTAGCATGTACATTTAGAGGCGACATGAAGATGGAGACCATCAGGCGCTTATCTTTAAAATATTCGCTTTCTACAGCTTCTTCGATCACCACGACTTTACCATCAGCTGGCGCATAGATCTTGCGGTCATCGAGCTGAGGGATCACACGTGTAGGGTTTCTGAAGAACTGGATGCTGAAGATGAGCATGAAGACCACAAAGGCGAGTAGTACCCACATCAAGATGCTGATGATGCCTGTGGTGGAACCTACAGCCCAGATGAGAAGGACGAGCGCTCCGATGAGTATAGCGAAAATGGATTTTCCTTCTTTATGAAGCATGTGATACAAGATTTAGATAAAGAATGACCACGGGGATGGCAAAAATAAAACTGTCTAATCTGTCCAAGAATCCACCGTGACCCGCCAGGATGGTCCCCGAGTCTTTGATGTTAAAATGACGCTTGAACGAAGACTCTACCAGATCTCCCAGACTCCCAAACAGCCAAATCAATAGACCCATGATGAGCCACTGAATCAGTGGTAGATGAACTAATACTTGACTGAAAACTGCAGCTAAAATAAGCGTCCCGATCCCAGCTCCAATGAAGCCAGCCCAGGTCTTTTTAGGTGATATGGCGGGAAATAATTTTCGCTTGCCAAACTGTCTGCCTGCAAAATAGGCGAATACATCGCTGCCCCAGATCATGAAAAAGACTCCAAGTAAAGTCAGACCATAATCATCATTGAATCTGATCCAAAATAAAAGGATCACGCTCGGGATGGTAATATAGAGATATGACTGGATAAGTGGCACAAGGGGCAGGAGAGTCTTCTTCTGCACCAGAAGCATGAGGATATTGATGCTGATGTAAGCGACTGATAAATAGCTTATTAGGTCCATATATTGCCGATCTGGGTATTTGTATACCAGCAGCAAGACCATAGCGAGGGACCCAAAAATAGACCAGAATACATAGGAGAATGCACCCGATACACCAGCCAGACTGATAGCCGAAAATTCATACAGCATGGCCAGCATAATGATAATGAATAAGGCCTGAGCCGTACCTGCACTGTAGAGTAATAAAGAGAGCACTAGCCCAGCCATTATGACCCCAGAAATGATTCTTTGCCTCAGATTTGCATCCATCGCGCGCAAGGTAAGAGATATACAGGGGATTGGTTAATTTTGTCTTTCTAAATATGAGAGTACTATACTGTGTCATCTTATTCGCCGTCCTGATATCCTGCCAGCCAGAATCATCAGAGTCAGGCCAATTGTCCACTGCAGCTGATCCCCTCTTTGAAAAGATAGAGGCCTCAGCATCAGGACTCCATTTCTCTAACACTTTAGAGGAAGATCTCTCCAGTAAGTTTAACCTACTTGACTTTGATTATTTCTATAATGGAGCTGGAGTCGGTGTCGCAGATCTTAATAATGATGGTCTGGATGATGTGGTGATGACGGCTAATATGGTGGATAACAAACTATTCGTAAATCAAGGTGACTTAAAATTTGAAGATGTGACAGCTACTTCAGGCATCAATGTGAATAAGCATTGGTCCAATGGCGTGACATTCGCAGATGTCAATGGCGATGGCTGGCTGGACATCTACATCTCGCAGGGAGGCCCACATACCCAAGCGGATCGGAAAAATCTCCTCTACATCAACAATCAAGACCTAAGTTTCACAGAGTCCGCAGAAGCATATGGACTGGCTGATGATGGCATCTCTACCCAGTCGGCATTTTTTGACTACGATCTGGATGGTGATCTGGACTGCATCGTCATGAATGAAAGCGTGCTCTATGGCTACGATCCCATCGCATTCCTGCAGCGTATAGCGACTCATGAGGCTGATAAGTTGCAGAGCATCAGCAGACTGTATGAGAATATCAACGGTAAATATACAGATGTCAGCCTGACCAGTGGAATCACTAAGCCCACCTATGGGCTGGGTCTGTCAGTGTCCGACATTAATGATGACGGCTACCCCGACATCTACATCGCTAATGACTACTACCTTCCAGACGTCATGTACATTAACCAGCAGGATGGCAGTTTTAAAGATGAGACCAAGCAGCGTACGAATCAGGTCTCTATGTTTGGTATGGGAGTGGATATTGATGACATCAGCCAGGATGGTAAGCAAGACATCTTTGTGCTGGATATGGCAGCAGCTGATCATATCAGATCCAAGACGCTCATGGCATCCATGGATACCAGACAGTTCAGCCTGCTGGTGGATCGGCTGAGATTCCAGCACCAGTATATGTATAATGCGCTGCAGGTAAATGACGGCACAGCCAAATTCAAAAATCTGTCACAGATGGCCGGTATCGCCAAAACTGACTGGAGCTGGGCAGGGCTGATAGCTGACTATGATTTAGATGGGAAGAAGGATATATTCGTGACGAATGGCTACCGCAGGTATGGCCTGGATAATGACTTCAAACAGCGCGTCAGAGCAGCTAAGCTACGCTACCAAAACCAGGTGCCTCTGGACATCAAAAAAGAGCTGTACTACTCCATGCCAGAAGGTCAATTGCCCAATGCGATGTACAAAAATAAGGGTGAGCTGCACTTTAAAAATGTAGCCTCTCAATGGGGCCTGACAGACTCTACCTACTCTAATGGGGCCGCCATGGCTGACCTGGATCAAGACGGAGATCTGGACATCATCATTAACAACATAGATCAAGAAATGAGTCTGTACCGCAATCTGGCAGCTGATCGCGCTCTGGGGCACTATCTTCAGGTGAATGTGGAAGGAGACAATTCAGAATCAATGGCTAAAGTCTATTTACATCAAGCAGGTAAGCCTGTGCAAGTCGCAGAGGTCAAACGAGTCAGAGGCTACCGCAGTGCAGTCAGTCCTACGGCCCATTTTGGTATGCAGACGGATGAGGGTATTGACTCTCTCATCGTATTATGGCCTGGTGGTCAAGTGACCAAAAAGTATGGCCTCACCGTAGATCAGACTGTCAGCATCAGGGCATCTGAAGCGAGAGATATGGAGCCAGCAGTGAGCCAAGCGAGCACTTACTTCAAGACCATACCGAATGGCCAATATGGCTTGAACTACATCCACCGTGAGAATGATTTTGATGATTTTGCACAGGAAGTATTACTCCCGATGAGGCAGTCTACACTAGGACCAAAATTAGCCACTGGAGATCTCAATGGTGATGGAGCACAGGACCTGATCATCGGAGGAGCAGCAGGCTATGCGACGACCATATATCTTCAGTCCGGTCAAGCATTCGAGAAGCGATCAGTGCCAGTCTTAGAAGCTGATGCCGCCTATGAAGACATGGGTGTCTTAGTGCTGGATATCGATGCTGATGGTGACGAAGATCTATTTATCACGAGTGGGGGAAATGCCTTCGAGCCGTCCAGTCAGAACTATCAGAATAGGCTGTACCTGAATGACGGATCTGGTCAATATAAGAAGTCTAATGGGTCCGTACTCTCTCAGAATAGTGCGAGTAGCTCCACTGCAGTAGCAAGCGATCTGGATGGTGATGGCAGAGCAGA
This sequence comes from uncultured Saprospiraceae bacterium, assembly GCA_937929945.1. GTDB lineage: Bacteria > Bacteroidota > Bacteroidia > Chitinophagales > Saprospiraceae > CALFUK01. Next base: position 51,364 of record CALFUK010000048.1, on the reverse strand, counting down.
AATCATCGTAGCGAATCGCATCAAAGCTCGTCAATACCCTGCACACGCTGCCTCGATCATCTATCAATATGAAGACGGTAAGCTGCAAGATGTGACCAGTAAGATAGCCCCTGACTTAGAGACTTTTGGGATCATCAATGATCTAATTGTGACAGATTTTGATCAAGATGGCGACGCTGATCTGATCGCCGTAGGGGAGTGGACATCCATAGGCTTATTTCGCAATGACGATGGAGTCCTACAGAATGTCAGTGAGCAGTATGGACTCGATGAGCATCGAGGTTGGTGGTACAGTGTCGCTGAGGTGAATGCTGATGGAGATAACTATCCAGACTACGTCATCGGTAATCTGGGATTGAACTCTAAGTATAAGGCCACTCCAGATCAGCCCTTCAGAGTCTATGCTGATGATTTTGATGATAATGGTACGCATGACATCGTCCTCAGTAATCAGTATAAAGATGAATATGTGCCGCTGCGAGGTAAAGAATGTTCCTCTCAGCAGATGCCATTCATCAATGAGAAATATCCGAGCTATGAGGAATTTGCTAATGCCTCTGTGATCGATATATATGGCTCTAAGCTCAGCTCATCACTCAATAAAGAGGTGAACACCTTCGAATCAATCTTGCTCCAGCAATCAGCTGAGGGTTTTGAGGTCAAAGTGCTGCCCAGAGCTGCTCAGGAGTTTCCCATCATGGGCATCCTCACTATGGACGTGAATCAAGATGGGCACGAAGATCTTATCCTAGCGGGTAATATATACCAGACTGAAGTAGAGACGCCAAGGCTGGATAGTGGCGGTGGACTTGTCATGCTCGGTGATGGACAAGGAGCCTTTGAGGCCCAGAGTATGCTCGAATCAGGCCTCAGCATCGAAGGAGATGTGAAGTCACTCGTATCGATCAGATTAGACAGTGGAAAAGAACTGATCATAGCGGGCAAAAATCAATCGCTTATTCAAATCATAGAACATAACAAATGACAAAACTAAGTGTCAACATCAATAAAGTAGCGCTTATCAGAAATGCGAGAGGGGAGGATCTGCCTGACTTGGTCAAATTTGCTCAAGACTGCGAGGCCTATGGAGCTGATGGGATCACAGTGCATCCGCGGCCAGACGAGCGCCACATCCGCTATGACGACATACCTAAGCTGAAAGCCGTGGTCCAGACAGAGCTCAATATCGAAGGCTATCCAAACGAACGCTTTCTCAAGATGGTGGAGGAGGCCGTACCACATCAGTGTACCTTAGTGCCAGATCCGCCAGGTGTGCTGACATCCAGCTCGGGATGGGATACAGTTACTCATCGAGCATTCTTAGCGGAGGTCATCACCAGGCTCCAGGCTAAAGGCATCAGAGTCTCCCTATTTCTTAATGCTGAAGTCAGCCAGGTGGAAGCGGCTGTAGAGACGGGGACGGACAGGATCGAATTTTACACAGGAGACTTCGCTAAGCAGTATCAGGCGAATCCTGAGGCAGCGATTGAGCATCATGTTCTGGCAGCTAAACGAGCTAACGCGCTTAGTGTAGGAATCAATGCAGGACACGATCTTAATTTGCATAACCTTAAGTACTATGCGGCAGAAATACCCAGGTTATTGGAGGTATCTATCGGTCACGCGCTTATCTCGGATGCCCTCTATTTTGGAATCCAGAATACCATTCAACTCTATAAAAGGTTACTTTGACGACAGCTTTAAAGATTCATTAAGAGCGAATGAACCAATAATGCATAATGATATTAAGTTATAGTAGCCAATTTTACTTCAATTGTATGAGAATATTAGTCTTTGTCCTGATCGTTTTACCTTCTATTTTTTATGCACAGTCGATGCATCCTATGCGCTACCACATGCGTAAGGCTACGGATAAAGACTATGTCGTCTGTCCACATTCTGGACATACTGTCAGTCAGTTTACGCCCAGAGAATTTCCCGAAGGCAGAAACCAAAAGAAGTCTAAGGCAGCGAATTTTGTGGCGACATATAATAATGTACCAGCCAATTTTCAGAATACGGTAGAGTTTGTCTTTGATGTGCTTGAAGATTACTTGTCCAGTGATATACCGATCAATGTATTTGTCGACTATAGAGACTTAGGTGTACAGGCAGGCGGTGGTCTGACCTTAGCGCAGGCAGGAGCGTCAGCATTTCCCTCTAATTTTCCAGGGACTGCATTCTTTAATACGGGATATCCGATTGCTCTTGCTGAAAAGCTGGCCGGTCGTGAGTTCAATGCACCAGGACAAGCTGATATCAACATAACCATAAACAGCAATGAAAATACTTTCTTCAATGTCACGCCAAATAATGAGAACATTGGGACGCGATCAGACCTAGCGACTGTTCTCCTGCATGAGGTCATTCATGGCTTGGGATTCATAGGAGGCAGCGGCTATAATGAAGATGAGGACATCGGCTTTCTGTCGGCAACTTTGTATAACCGACAGCTGGAAGATGCAGATGGAGACAATGTATTAGAGACATACGCTAACCCTTCTATGGAAATGGGAGACCTTATCCGAGGTAATGCCTTATTCTTTAATGGAGTGAGCTTCGATGAGTCAAATCGAGTCAGGGTACATGCACCGAGATCATATAGTCCTGGATCCAGCATAGCTCATCTGGATCAGATCGTCTACCGAGGCACAGAAGACAGGTTGATGACACCATCCATCAGCGGGGGAGATACGAATTATGATCCTGGCATAGCAATCCAAATGTTATACGACATGGGATGGAATACGACCAGCATTATTCATGAGGCCGAATTCTTCTCAGAAGATGTGGATTTGGACTATCCCGTGATCGCGACACTTAGGACCGACTCTGGATTTGATACGACCTCCCTAAGCTTGCATATCTCCACGGACTCTTTTCAGACAGAAGAAATAGTCTCATTGGACTATGATACTGCCAAAGATGAGTTCAGCTATACACTTCCAGCCAGAGGCGAAAATTTTCAATACCAATACTACTTCGAAGTCACAGAGTTATCAGGAACAAAAAGATTAGTGCCTGCTAGGGCCGATCAGGTATACTACACATATAATTATGGTCTTGACACGATACCTCCGACCATCGCAGGTCATGTGCCAGTGACCAGTGTCAAAACCTCTGATGTAGGATTTGAAGTGGAGGTGAATGACATTTCGGATTTCTTCAGCGGAGTAGACACCAGCACTTTTGCTCTCGAGGTCATGCTCAATGGTGACTTATTAAAGTCCATCCCATTCGAGGAGACGTCCAATGAATTTGGGAGTTTCTTTCGGGCTGCTTATGTGACCTCAGGATTTGATATAGATGATGACTTGGCTTACAGAATCATCATCAGTGATAAGAGTATCAGTGAGAATCAAGGGACTCTTCCAGTGGATGGGTTTTTTGACGTAGAAGTGCAGGCTGTATCAGCTGCTGTGATCTCATACGAGAATGACTTCAATGCCAGGTCTTCAGACTTTACTGGTAATGGCTTCAGCATCACCCAACCTACTGGATTTGAAGATGCAGCCATTCACAGTGAACATCCATACCGTAATGCTGGAGAGGGAAATACCTTAAATTTTGTCTACGAACTTAATCAGCCAATCATCATAGATGAGTCTAATCCCATTATGAAGTATCGAGAAATTGTTATCGTAGAGCCAGGAGAGGTGGGCGCTACCTGTGATGGATCAGATTGTGATTTGGAGTTTTGGGATTACGTCATTGTCGAAGGTCAAAGAGTCGGAGAGGCTACTTGGAGGCCTTTTTTAAACGGATATGATTCTCGGGGGAATGCAGGGTTCTCTAATGCCTACTCCAATAATGCACCTGGAATACCAGGCTTGTACCGCCGTCGCACCATCAATCTGACTAACAGTGGTAACTTTAATATTGGCGATGAAGTCTTCATCAGATTTAGACTTTTCTCTGACCCCTTCGCCGTTGGTTGGGGCTGGTCCATTGATGATCTGGAGATTCAGCCTCAGCTTATGACAAATACGCTTGACGAAGAATACATCAGCAGCTTCGTACTATCACCTAATCCTGTAGCGGACCAACTTCTGAAAGTCGATGTCACATTTTTACAGCCATTCACGGGGACTTTTACCTTAGTGAATCAGCTGGGGCAAACGCTTCTTTCAGAAAATTTCACCAACAATGATCGAATTGCCAAACGCATCGACACTGCTAACTTAGCCACTGGATACTATACTGTACAGCTTAGGAATAGATCGGGATACAGCACTCAGTCCTTCATAAAGCAATAAATTGCAGGTAGGCCGACGAAGGCTATCATGATGCCTTTAGTATTCCCGATTTGTTAAAAAAAACTTAACAGCAGTCAACGTTTTAATTTTCATGTCGTTACTTTAAGGTCTGATCATTAGTGCACAACTAACGATCGATAAAGAAAGAATTTTTATTAACCTTAACGTATATGCATGAATAAGCTATTTTATGTGGTGCTGGCATCATTACTATCTATCGCAATGATGTCTGCCCAAAAATCCGTAACGGGTCTCATTACAGACACCGACGGACAGCCCCTAATAGGCGCTAACATTTTAATTAAAGGAACGGGTGATGGCACGATTACTGACATTGATGGTCGGTACAGCCTAATGGCATCAGCAGGAGATGTCCTGGAAGTATCCTACACTGGATACAACACACAAGAAATTACCGTTGGTGAAGCATCAGTCATGGACTTATCCATGAGTTTCGACGCAGTAGGTCTGGAAGACATCATCGTCGTCGGCTATGCCCCACAACGGAGAAAAGACCTCACAGGCTCGGTTTCATCAGTGAAGACAGAAGACATCGCTGATGTACAGCTGCCCTCATTAGAGACAGCACTACAGGGTAGAATCTCTGGTGTGCAGGTCACTAAGAACTCAGGTAAGCCAGGTGGGGGGATCAATGTGAATGTCAGAGGTAGAACCTCGATCACAGCATCTAATCAGCCACTTTATGTGATAGATGGAGTCCCCATCGTCTCTGGTGACAACTTAGATTTTTCCCGAGAAGGAACAGGTGGAAGTGGTATCAGCGTACTATCTGATATCAATCCGGACCAGATAGAATCAATAGAGGTACTGAAAGATGCAGCATCAGCAGCTATATATGGCTCACGTGCTGCTAATGGTGTCGTCCTCATCACCACGAAGAGTGGATCCAAGACTGGTACCAAGATCACACTGAATGCTTCGTATGGACCGCAGTGGCTGCCTAAGCAAATTGCGACTGTGGATGGACCTACCTACATCGAGTACATCACTCAGGTATTTGGGGCTAACATCGTTGGAACTGAGGCCAACAGCAAGTGGCAAGATGAGATCTTTCAGACAGGTGCTGTACAAGAGTACACAGGAAGTATCTCTGGTGGAAGTGAAAGCACTCAATACTATGGATCATTAGGATTCACTGATGATGAGGGTATCATGGTCAATTCTGGATTTAACAGATACAGTGGTAGACTCAATGTGAATCACATTGCAACAGAGAAGCTTGGCTTCAAAATGAACATGGGTTATACTAATTCTAATACCCAGCAAATCCAGAATGATAACAACATATTTGGGGCACTCTCTACAGCCATACTGCTACCACCAGTAGTACCTATCAGAAATGAGGATGGATCATATGGATCAGCATTCGGTCTGGAGAATCCTGTAGCCGCTGTGTCAGAATACAAGAATAACATTAACAGAGGCAGACTGATTGGTAATGTAGGTGCTACTTATAATATTCTTGACAACTTAAGCTTTAAGGCCTCTCTGGGTACAGACTTGATCAATCAGTCAGAGAATGTATTCGAGCCACGACTACTACAATCATCTAATAATGGTAGAGCGGTCGTATCTAACATCACTGATTACAGAGTCATCCATGATTATGTATTAAGTTTTAATGATAAATTGGGAGGTGGTAACTTATCCGTTGTCGCAGGTACAAGTTTTCAAGAAGACAAAATTAATGTCACATTCTCGGAGGCCGTTAACTTCCCAACGGATGCCTTTACTGGACTATCTTCAGGTGCTGAGCCAGTCACGACTAATGGATTTTTTGATGGAGATAACTTAAGATCCTACTTTGGTAGTTTTAATTATAATTTCAATGACAGATACTATATCACTGGTACCTTTAGAGCTGATGGCTCTTCTAGATTTGTAAACAATCAGTGGGGTTATTTCCCAGGTTTAGCTGTGGCTTGGAATGCATCTAATGAATCCTTCTTAAAAGATGGTCCTTTCGATCTGTTCAAGATAAGAGCGAGTTATGGTCAGACTGGTAACAGTACGATTGGTAACTTTTTATCCCGTCAATTATTTGGTGGTGGAGAAAACTACTTAGACAGTCCAGGTACAGCACCTTCTCAGATCGGTAACCCTGATTTGAAGTGGGAGACGACGACTCAGACGAATGTCGGTTTAGATTTCGGATTATTCAATAATCGGTTTTCTGGGTCTGTAGATTATTACATTAAGAATACGACTGATCTTTTACTTGATAGACCGATACCGACGACTTCTGGTTTTACCACAGTAGTCCAGAATGTAGGAGAAGTGCAGAATACGGGTATTGATCTTAGTTTGACTGGTATTTTGGTCGAAAGCAAAAATGTATCCTGGTCGACGACATTTAATGTGGGCTACCTGAAAAATGAAGTGAAAAAGTTAGTTGATGGCATTCCATTCGATGCAGGATTCGCCAATCGAATTGCGGAAGGTCAGCCTATTGGATCATTCTTTGGACATCGTACGGATGGATTATTCCAGAACCAAGCAGAGATAGAAGCTCATGCGACACAGTCTTCAGCAGAGCCTGGTGATATCAGATTCGTAGATGTAGGTGGCGGAGCAGGACCTGACGGTATCTTAGCGACGGCTGATGATGTAGCTCCTGATGGAGTCATCAATGATGATGATCGGACTTATATCGGAAAAGCATTACCAGATTTCACAGGTGGAATTACGAATAACATTAATGTGTTTGGCGTCGAAGTATCAGCGTTCTTCCAGTTTGCTACAGGATTCCAGATCTACAATAACAATCTTGCATTTGCAGAGGGACTGAATAGTGTATTCGCACCTACGGTCAGAGCATGGGAAAATTCTTGGAGAGAAGAAGGAGACGACACTTTCATCCCACGTATCGCATCAGGTGATCCGAATAATAATAGAAGAGATTCTGATCGATATACGGAGGATGGAGACTACATCAGATTGAAGACATTGACAGTAGGGTATAATGTCCCCACATCCATACTTGGTAACATAGGTGTTAGTAGCTTGAAAGTGTATGCGTCAGGCTATAACCTTTGGACGGCTACAGGGTATTCATGGTTTGATCCAGAGGTGAATATTTTCGATGGTAATAATACAGCCTTAGGTACTGACTTCTTGACATTTCCGCAGCCAAGATCAATCGTCTTTGGGATCAAAGTCGGACTCTAATTATCAACTCAAATAAAGACAATATGAAATTTTTAAAATATATAATTTTGACGGCGGCTGCACTCAGCTATTCGTCGTGTGCTGAGTTAGATACTTTAGCACCTATTAATTCAATACCGACAAGTGAGGCGATCACGAACTTAGCTTCTGCTGCGGCTGCGCTCAATGGTGTCTATAGCTCCATGCAGGATGATTCATTTGACAAGTGGTTGTCATTACCACAATATTTTACTGATGAGGCTGATTTTACAGGTACATTTCCTACCAGACTAGAATTTGGTAATTTGAATGTATTCCCTGCTAATGGTACCATGGCTACAGCATTTACTTCAGTGTATCAGACGATCAATAATGCGAATAACATTATTGCACTGGTCCCAGGTGTAGAAGACGTATCTTTTACAGCAGAGGACAAGGCTGACTTTATCGCTCAGGCCAAATTCATCAGAGCTCAGCAGTATCTTCATTTAGTGACCCTATGGCAAGAAGTGCCTTTGGTCTTGACACCTACTTCTGATGTAGGAGAAGTTCTTAATATTGCTAAGTCAGATGCCAATGCGGTGTACACACAGATTATCGCAGATCTGACAGAGGCAACGACTAATCTATTAGCAGAGACAGGACCTACTGGAGCGAGTAAGCAGGCTGCCAATGCGCTCTTAGCCAGAGTCGCACTCTATCAAGGCCGCTGGTCAGAGGCCCTGTCCATTTCCGAATCCATCTTAGGTGCTGATTTTGATTTGACTGCTGTACCATTCTTAGAGGATCAGATATACAGCCTTGGTTTCACGAGTACTGATGGCAATACCTTGAATTTTTTCTATGGGCCTGCTGATTTTGGCGGAAGATATTCCATCGGACCGTCTCAGACCTTGATCAATTCATTTGAGCCTGATGATGCACGGTTTGCAGCTACGGTAGATGTGACTTCTGCAAGTGTCCCCTTTGGACTGAAGTACCCGAGCTTTGACGCTGGTATCTCAGGCACGGCGACTGACCCAATATTCTTTGTGCGTCATGCGGAGATGGTCCTTATTGCTGCCGAAGCTGCTGCCGAAATGGGTGACTTTGGTACTGCATCTTCTTACTTGAATCAAGTGCGGAGTAGAGCTGGTCTGAGCTCCATAGATCTGGACAGTGATAATTTCGTCGACGCCATCTTACAAGAGAGGTTTCTGGAGTTTGCTTTTGAAGGCCCGTTTAGACTTATTGATTTAAGAAGAAAAGGCCAAGCAGAAACCATTTTAAGCCCGATAGGATATGACGCATGTGATGCAGTCTGGCCTATTCCACAGAGAGATGTAGATCGTAATCCGAATCTGACACAGAATGCGTGTTGTAATTGTTAATTATCGAAGACTACATATATAATATACATAGAGGGCCACTTGGTCCTCTATTTTTTTGCCTTCACATAAGCGTTTTGCCAGCATTGACTGCAGGTCATCTGATAACAGGTCCAATTTCACTATGTAGCAAGTATAAGATTTTCATACATGTTTCATTCACAGATATCTGGTAATCAATTATTTATATAATTTTTATTGCTTACTCATACCTCGTGCGTTGTTGTGCTTTATCATGGCATATTTTATGCATCTCAATCAATGCACACCATTATGTAAGCATTGATTGTTGTGCAAGATTAGCAGCTTTAGCTGTTAAATTAATTAACAATTGTAAGCAGCGTACTGATGATAATACTTGTTTTAACAATGTTTTGGTGCCATTCTTGGGTAAGACTTTAAATTTCTGCTAAGTTGTGCATCATTATTGTTTAACAATGTGTTAAATTCGCATTTTTTGCGAATACACTGTATTCAATCAAACTAAACCATATTGTATGAAAAAACTCTCGTTACTATTGTTTATGGTTCTTTTTGTAGTCGGCTATGCCTTCTCTCAAAGAACAGTGACTGGTTCAGTCACAGATGTCAATGGGGAGGCACTCATCGGTGCGAATGTACTTGTCAAAGGATCGACAACAGGTACAATCACGGATATCGATGGAAGCTTTTCTCTACAAGTCCCTGAAGACACTCAGGAGCTATCAATCAGTTATACTGGTTTCCAAGATCAAGACATTAATATCTTCGGAATCAATAACGTTGCAATTTCACTATCCGAAGGTGAAATGTTAGATGAGATCGTCGTTACCGGTCTCGGTATCAAAAGAGAAAAAAAGGCATTAGGTTATGGTGTATCTACCATTGCCAGTGATGAAGTCCAGGGTCGCTCTGAGGCTGACGTTGCCAGAATTCTACGTGGTAAGGCGACAGGTGTCGATATCACACAGACTTCAGGAATGGCAGGTACAGGTACCAGTGTCATCATTAGAGGCTATTCTTCCATTACGGGTACGAATCAGCCTTTATTTGTCGTCGATGGTGTTCCTTTCAATATTGAAGGATCATCTGACAGAGGATTCGCTACAGGTGGATCTACCTCATCCAGTCGTTTCTTGGATTTAGATCCAAACACGATTGCAGAGATTTCAATACTTAAAGGTCTTTCAGCTACCGTATTATATGGAGAAGCTGGTAGAAATGGTGTTGTCTTAGTAACCACTAAAAATGGTACTGCTGGCGCTGACACAGACAAAGGCTTTGAAGTATCAGTCTCCCAAAACTTATCTACCACTGAGGTAGCTAACCTTCCAGAATACCAGAATACTTACGGTAACGGATTCTCAGGAAGTTTTGGATGGTTCTTCTCTAACTGGGGACCAGCATTCGCTAACACGAATCCTGCTAACTACCCTGGTTCATACCAAGGAGAAGAGAATGGCCAAGTGATCATCACTCACCCATTGGATCAAGGTCAGTACAATGATGATGTACCAGAATTTATTGGTGCACGATACCCATATCAGCCTTACGAAAGTGTTGAAAACTTTTTCGGACAGGGTCTGACAAGTAATACCTCTATCTCAGTATCTAATAATTTAGGGAATGGAAACTCATTCTCAGCATCTTATAGCTACTTGTCTGATGAAGGATTTACACTGCCGCTTGATGCAGAGCCTAACTCTTTCTTAGGAGACGGTGGAGCGAGTAACTATTTGAGAAAGCACAATTTCGGTCTTGGTGGAGCGACTAAGCTCAGCAATGGCATCGGAATCAGAGGCTCATTTAATTACATCGAGTCTGAAAGTAGAATACCTCCCGCAGGTCCTGCGTTTGGTGGTGACGGCGAAGGATTATTCGCAGCTGTATTGTTCACACCAAGATCAGTTGATCTAATGAATCTGCCTTATCAATCACCGATTGATGGCTCTAATATCTACTACAGAAGAGGTGGTGCGATTCAAAATCCGCTATGGACCCTGCACAACACAGCAGATTATGAAGACATTAAGAGATTCTTTGGATCAATCACTGTAGACTATCAGCTGACTGACAAATTAGGTTTAATGTACAGAACCGGTGTCGATCAGTATTCAGAAAGTGATTTAAGAGAGACTAATAAAGGTGGACCAAGAAATCCAGATGGTAACAGACAGGTAGGCCAGACTTTAGCTAAGACTGCTGATCACGTGATTAACTTGACTTACCAAGATCAGCTTAATGAAGACATGAGCTTTGACGTGACAGTAGGAGCTAACTTCAGAAAAGAGTCTTCAGAAGGCACGTTCACAAGCAGTACAAATCAGTTTGTTTATGGGTTATTTACAAATAATAACTTCATAGATCACATTGCATTCTCAAATAGATTTGAAGAGAATACGATTGGAGCTTACACGACAGCTACTTTAGGTTTTAGAAATTTCTTCTATGTCAACCTGCAAGGAAGAAATGACTGGACTTCTACATTGGAGCCTGAGAATAGATCAGTATTCTATCCATCTGCATCTGTCTCGTTCATACCTACTGAAGCAATACCAAGCCTTCAAAATAACAATGTACTTAACTACTTGAAAATGAGAGTCGGTTACGGTACATCTGCTGGTTATCCAGATCCTTACCAGACTCGTAATACATTGAACACGACAACTAATGTATTCGTACCAGCTGGTGGAAATGGTCTTAACATTAATAGTGTATCAAGTAGATTAGGAAACAGAAACCTAGCTGCAGAAAAGCACAGAGAATTAGAATTTGGATTAGAAGCAAGATTACTTGATAACAGAATCGGAATCGATTTATCCTTATATAATAAGATATCTTCTGATTTGATCATCGATTTAGATCTGGATCCATCTACAGGATTTACCAATACCACTGTAAATGCTGCTGAGCTGGAGAATAATGGAATCGAATTAGGTCTTAACATCACACCTTTTAGAGGTGATTTTGGATGGGATTTCACTCTTAATTTCACAAAGAATATCAGTGAAGTCAATTCTATTTTCGAAGGTGTAGATCAGATCCAAATCGAGGGATTCGGTGGGGGTCTTGGTAACTATGCTATCCCAGGAGAGCAGTATGGTGTTATCCAGGGTACATCTTTCACCAAGAATGATAATGGTGAACTGTTAGTCGCTTCTGATGGTAGATATGTACCAGGTTCTGGTATTGAAATCATAGGAAATCCTAACCCTAATTACACTGCTAACTGGATTAACAATTTCTCTTATAAAGGCTTGTCATTTGGTTTCCAATGGCAATACATTGATGGTGGAGATATTTTCTCTTCTACCATTCAATCACTTTTAGCAAGGGGTAATACTGTTGATACAGATGTCAATCGATTCTTACCTATCGTTGTTCCAGGTGTAAAGTCAGGAGATGGCACGACACCTAATGATGTTCAGGCTTACATAGGTGATGTCTTCTTTAATGCTTATTTCTTTGCGAATGAGGGTGGTATTTTTGACGGAACAGTCGTGAGATTGAGAGAGGTCTCACTTTCATACGCACTTCCTAAGAAATTATTAGAGAATACGCCTTTTGGTTCTGCTGGGTTAACCTTAGCAGGTGAGAACTTATTCTTCAGAGCTCCTAACTTTCCAGCGGGTACTAACTTCGATCCAGAAGTATTATCTGTAGGTGTAGGTAATGGTAGAGGTTTTGACTTCAGAACCGCTCCTACTTCTAAGAAGATGGGTCTTACTCTTAACTTGACATTCTAATCAAACTGATTTAAAAAATTTCTTAGAAATGAAGAAAATAACAAAATTATATATTCTACTTGCGTGTTTCGCATTCACTACAGCTTGTAGTGATTTAGTAGAACTCGATGAATTCTTAGTGAACCCAAATGTTGTTACTCCGGAAAATGCGGGTATTGACTTTGTCTACACTAATGTTCAATTAACATTTAGAAATATTGTGTCTACTCTGGATTTCAATACATCAGGATTAGTAAGGCAAATGGACCTTGGTGCATTTACCTACCTGAATGCTATGGGCGAGAATGTTGGAAATGGCGCATGGTTAGGTGCATACTCTACGCTGTTCCCTGACATTGATGTTCTTCTTGATTTATCAGCCGCTAATGGCTTTGACATTCACGCAGGATCAGCTAAAATCATGAAGGCGTACTCCATGATGATGCTGGTTGACCTATTTGGAGATGTTCCATTTTCAGAAGCTGGTCAGGGTACTGATGTGATTTCACCTAAGTTGGATGATGGTGCATCAGTGTATGCAGCAGCTGAAGCCTTATTAGACGAAGCGATTGCTCAATTGACTAGCACGAATGCAGGAGCTCCTTCCAGTGATCTATACTACGGTGGCGATAAGGAGAAGTGGATCGCAGCGGCTAACTCGATTAAAATCAAATTGTATAATAATACAAGATTAGTTGATGGTGCTGCTGGTAGCAAGATTGCAGCAATAGTTAGTAGTGCTAACATTATTGATACACCAGAAGAGGACTTAGTGTTTAGATATGGTAATAATAGGGTGAACCCGAATTCACGTCACCCATATTATACTTTAGCTTACGAAGCAGCGGATGCTCCTTACATTAGTAACTATTTCTTATGGTCACTATGTTGTGAAAAAGAAGTGCAAGATCCTCGTACAAGACTGTATTTCTACCGACAAGTTGATAATTCTAATACGCAAGACTTAGAAGTTTATTCATGTCACTTATCTGATCTACCTACTGATTTATATCCGGATCATTATGAGGATGTAGATGCTAATCTACCTTATTGTACGGCATCTCCTAATGGCTGGTATGGTAGAGATCATGGTAATGGATCAGGTATACCACCAGATGGGCCTGTCAGAACTGTCTATGGACTCTATCCAGGCGGTGGCCGCTGGGATGGTGACTTCTTCGAATTCTCCCAATCAAATGGTACGACTGGTGGTCTGGGTCAAGGTATCCAGCCTATCTTACTCTCGTCTTTTGTGGACTTTATGAGAGCAGAAGCAGCTCTTACGGCTAATTCTGGCGAAGATGCCAGAGCTCTTTTGGAGAGTGGTGTTAGAGCTTCTATAGCTAAAGCCTTGAGTTTAGAATCAATTGACGCTGCCAATATCAATTCTACCAGAGAAGGTCGAGATGGTGACATTAACTTGAGAGACAGATTTTGGCCTTCAGACAGTGATGTCGATGAGTATGTTGATGTCGTTCTCGCACGATATGATGCAGGTGACAAGCTTGATGTCGTCGTGAAAGAAGCTATGATCGCAATGTGGGGTAATGGTGGAGAGTTCTTTAATATGTACAGAAGGACTGGATTACCAAGTAACATTCAGCCAGGTGTAGATAATCAAACCATTATCACTGGTAACGAAGGTTTTCCACGTACGCTCTTATATCCAGCAGTATTCGTTAACAGAAATGGTAACGTGACACAAAAGGCAGACTTAAGTACGCCTACTTTCTGGGATAATAGTTCAGCCACATTACGTTAATCTTTAAATTAATAAATTGAAATGAAGAATATAATATATATACTAATTGGCTTTGCTTTTCTCCTGGCATCATGTGCGGATGAGAATAAGCAGCCTATCTTGACTTTTGATCAGTCAGGTAAAGGTGCTTATGTCAAGCTAATTGACGAAGGCTCAAGAATCTTGGATCTTTCTAATATTCCTGGCGCAGCCTATAACTATTCAGTAGAGTTCGTAGACTTGGAAGAAGGAGATCTCGTAGCTGAATACAATATCGATGTAAATTTTGATGATAACACTCCAGGTAATGGTGATCAGTCTGCTGGACCAGTTAGATTTAGATCTATTCCAGCAAGTGAGTTTACTGAAGGACCTACAGGATTCAAAGCGCTGGATAATATTGAGATTAAGCTAACTGACCTTTTGGCTGCATTTGGATACACAGAAGCTGATCTGGCATTAGGTGATGTCTTCCAAATCGACGGAGAGGTCGTGCTTAATGATGGTAGCTCATTTAGAGCGGGTAATTCATCAGCTGCTGTTAACGGATCTGCATTCCAAGGGCACTTTGCTTTTGATCTGAATGCGACTTGTCCTACATCATTAGCTGGAGACTACGAGGTCGTGACGACTGATGTTTGGTGTAATGGTAGTACTGCTACTGGTACGACTTCGATCGTATCTACTGGTGGTGTGAGTTACGGATTCGCTGATTGGTCTCATGGAGCCTATGGTGTATGCTATGGTGGTGCTGGTTCTAACTGGGGAGTCTTAGGCTTTAAGGAAGAGTGTAGTATCGTCTCATTTACTGGATTAGTAGATAACTACGGTGACACATGGACTTTTGACACCAGAATAGAAGGTGATAAGTGGATACTGAATTGGGTAAATACATATGGTGAATCTGGTAACAGCACCATTACATTCCCAGGCGGTGTACCATTCACCTTAGCGGAATAATATAAATATAGATTTATATAAAATTAGTAAAGCCATGTTCAATTAATTGAGCATGGCTTTTTACATTGGTAGAATACTGAGGTAATACTGCTGCCAATAGTGTAGCTAAGAAAATGGCCTTTCGATATTTGCCAATCACCCCAAAGGGTTTTCTGAAGTTCAAATTTTAGATCTGAATGACTATCAGCATAACTCCGTTTCATCATCCACTTTTGCTTGTCGTAGTTATCTGCGTCATTGATGCGTCTTATCACAGTATTTCACTTCTTATATAGCTCAGGACGGAATGACCGATAATATTTTTTTAAGTTTAAGCACTCTATGTTTGTCTTAATCATCTGTACGTAGATAAATTTTATTCATAATACAACCATGATAAAGTCTTCTGAACTATTGCTATTGATCGCTATCATATGCTGGAGTATTCAGGGCACCTTTGCTCAAGCTAATACCGTAGGGCTACTTTCATTTGATCCGGATAAATCTGTAGAAGGGTACACCCTCATCTATCCCCATAATCAGTCAAGTGTATACCTATTAGATAAGTGTGGAGCAATCATACATGAATGGACGGACTCAGAAGAATTTAGGCCTGGCAACAGTGTCTATCTACTGGAGAACGGAAATCTGATCAAATGTAAGAGAACTCAAAATGGACCTAATGACCCAATTTGGGCAGGTGGAGCTGGTGGCATGGTAGAGGTCTTATCGTGGGACAATGAATTACTCCATTCATTTGCTCTTAATACCGAAAATGCGCGCCTTCATCACGATGTAGCGCCACTACCTAATGGAAATGTACTTATGATCGCGTGGGAGCGTCTCAGTGATGCAGAAGCAATCGCAATGGGTCGAGATAGTTCTACGCTCGCCAGCGATGAGTTATGGCCTGATATGATATTAGAGTGGGATATAGAGCTTGATTCTATTGTGTGGGAGTGGCATGCCATCGATCACTTGATCCAAGACTACTCAGAGCGAGCCGAAAATTTTGGCGTGCCATCAGATCATCCAGAACTGATAGACTTTAATTATGACGAGCACAATGGACATCCAGACTGGCTTCATATTAACTCGATAGATTATAATCCAGTGACTGATCAAATTCTCTTGAGCGTCCCGTATTTCAATGAGCTGTGGGTCATCGACCACAGTACCACCACTGAAGAAGCTCGGAGTCATACGGGAGGTATATATGGTAAAGGAGGTGACCTACTGTGGAGATGGGGAAATGCGAAGGCCTATAATCCGACTGATAGCACACAATTTTTATTTTTTCAACATGACGCAAAATGGACTGACTGTACTTCCAGTGAAGATGATGATGCCTGCAGTATGATATCTCTGTATAATAACCGTGTGACAAATTCTACATCCACGGTCAATGTCCTGACTATGCCTTCGCTAACAGATGACGGTGATTTTTCAGTCAGTGATCAAGGGAGCTATTTACCAGCGGAATTCACTAAGACCTATGATTTTGGGTCAAACATACGTGCATCATCCAGTGCGCTTTCAGGTGCTCAAATCTTAGACAATGGGAATGCCCTAATCTGCTCGGGTCGATGGGGCTATTTATTTGAACTCACTCCAGAAGATGAGCTAGTATGGGAATATTTAGTCCCACTGAAAAGTGGACGAATGGTAGAGCAAGGGGCAGAGCTGTCCATCGTGGACAACATTACATTCAGGTGTGAGCGATACCCCTTAGATTATCCGCCATTCTCCAATGTGGATACCGACACAGAATCCTATATCGAAATCAATCCAAACATCGCTTTCTGTACCCTGACGACGACGAATGAGACTCAAGTGGGAAGCCACGATATAATCGTGTATCCGACAGCTACACAGCATAGTCTATATATAGAAAACAATGAACAAGCTGTGCAGCTACATCTGATAGATATGCATGGACGTACTGTCATGCAGTCTGAGGCAGTCGCAGGGATCAACACTCTCGATGTCTCAGAACTACATCCAGGATTATATTGGCTGAAGCTGGGAATTGAGCAAACAGCAGTCTCTAAATTTATAAAATTGTAATCGTCCCATTAGTCGTACTGCCACATGAGTCAGCTTGATCTTATGAATCAGGTAGCATATCCCGAACCAAAAAAGATTATGAAGAATATGTTTATCATATTACGTATTTTTATAATATGAATATCGAATCCTTCTTAGACTACATCACTCACGAGCGGAGATATTCTAAGCATACCATCACATCCT
Source organism: uncultured Saprospiraceae bacterium (assembly GCA_937929945.1). Lineage (GTDB taxonomy): Bacteria > Bacteroidota > Bacteroidia > Chitinophagales > Saprospiraceae > CALFUK01. The sequence goes on along the minus strand of CALFUK010000048.1, from coordinate 33,936 downwards.
ACGAGAATGATCTGAATCAGTACAGACAGTACTGCCAGCTGCAGTATGAGCTTGACGACATTCTACTGAGCACTCACATCCATGTCAGGTCGTGGATCGTCCACATGTCTCAGAATGGCATTGGGGCTAAGAGCATCAATCGTAAAATATCCAGCCTTAAATCATTCTTTAAATACCACAAGCGGAAGGGCAATGTCCAGCATAGCCCAATGAGTCGCGTCGTAGCTCCAAAGCTGAAGAAACGGCTGCCAAGCTTCGTCAGAGAGGAGAATATGAATGTACTGCTGACGGCTGACTTGTTTACTCAAGATTTTTCGGGCATTCGAGACTATACGATAATCGAGATATTATATCGGACAGGTATCAGGCGTGCAGAGTTAATTTCCATTCAGGATGCTGATATCGACTTTTCTAATAAGACTTTGAAGGTGACAGGAAAGGGGAATAAGCAGAGAATGATCCCTTTACAGGATAATTTGCTCCAGATTTGTCGTGATTATTTGACTGCTCGAGATGAAGAATTCGAGACCGAAACTCACCCTGCTTTCTTACTGACGGACAAAGCGAAGGTCATGTATCCGAAGTATGTGTATAATAAAGTGACTCACTATTTGGGCTTGATCACTAGTAATGACAAAAAAAGTCCTCACATTTTGCGCCATAGTTTCGCCACTCATCTATCAAATCATGGAGCTGAGCTGAACGCAATCAAAGCACTTTTAGGCCATTCGAGTCTTGCTGCGACCCAGATTTACACCCATAACAGCGTAGAACGCCTAAAAAAGGCCCATAAACGGGCACATCCACGTTCTGAAAAATAAATTGAAATTACTGTTTTCTAATTCATTTAAAAGTTATATTTTTGCAGTCTTTTGGGAAAAGTCCCCGAATACGTGAAATGAGATGCCGATGTAGCTCAGTTGGCCAGAGCAGCTGATTTGTAATCAGCGGGTCGGGGGTTCGAATCCCTCCATCGGCTCTGAATAAGAGAAGAATCGAAATAATTTGAAGGGGGTGCGCCGGAGTTGGAGAGCCGGGCCAGACTGTAAATCTGGTGTCTACGACTGAATAGGTTCGATTCCTATCACCCCCACAAATTTATTGGGGATTCTTATGGCATTGAATATTGAAATGAAACTAAGGTTTACATTTTTTGCGGGAGTAGCTCAGTTGGTAGAGCATCAGCCTTCCAAGCTGAGGGTCGCGGGTTCGAGTCTCGTCTCCCGCTCAATTTAGTTTTAACTCATTTTCACAAAAGAAATACATCTTCAGCTTAATTGTCATAAGCCAATGTAGCTCAGGGGTAGAGCACTTCCATGGTAAGGAAGGGGTCGGGGGTTCAATTCCCTTCATTGGCTCTACTAAACAATTCATTGAAGAATGAAAAAATATAGGGTCATTGATCGTATTTGTCAGACCTTATAGCTTATCAATTTCGCACTGGCGATTTTGCACTATTGAATCGAAATACTTTTAGATTATAATTTATTTAACGAATTAAAAACTTATTTAAATGGCCAAGGAAACGTTTCAACGTAACAAGCCGCACGTAAACATTGGTACGATAGGTCACGTAGACCACGGCAAGACGACACTTACAGCAGCAATAACTAGTGTACTGGCAGACGCTGGTTTATCTGAGAAAAAAGCTTATGATGATATTGATGGTGCCCCTGAAGAAAAAGAAAGAGGTATCACCATTAATACAGCCCACGTTGAATATGAAACGGAGAATAGACACTATGCTCACGTTGATTGTCCTGGTCACGCGGATTATGTAAAGAATATGGTGACGGGTGCTGCTCAGATGGACGGTGCGATACTCGTTGTCGCTGCCACTGATGGCCCAATGCCTCAGACAAGAGAACACATCTTATTATGTCGTCAGGTAGGTGTTCCTAAGATCGTCGTATTCATGAACAAGGTAGACCTTGTAGATGATGAGGAGATGTTAGAACTAGTAGAGATGGAAGTTAGAGAGCTACTCGAGCAATATGAGTTCGATGGTGATAACTCTAAAATCATCCAAGGTTCTGCGCTTAAAGCATTAGAAGGAGACCAAGGTGCTAAGGACAAAATCATGGAGCTTATGGCTGCTGTGGATTCAGAAATCCCTGAGCCAGTAAGAGATGTCGATAAAGATTTCCTTATGCCTATTGAGGATGTATTCTCAATCACAGGTAGAGGTACTGTAGCGACTGGTAGAATCGAAAGAGGTGTCATCAATACTGGTGATCCTGTAGAGATCGTAGGAATGCAGGCTGCTGACGAAAAGCCACTGACTTCTACTGTCACAGGAGTTGAGATGTTCAGAAAGATATTAGAGAGAGGAGAAGCTGGTGATAACGCTGGTATCCTACTTAGAGGTATCGAGAAGACTGATATCAAGAGAGGTATGGTTATCGTGAAGCCTGGCTCAGTTACACCTCACTCTCACTTCAAGTGTGAAGTATACGTACTTGGTAAAGATGAAGGTGGACGTCACACTCCATTCTTCAACGGATACAGACCTCAGTTTTATTTCAGAACGACAGATGTCACTGGTGATGTAAGTCTTCCTGATGGAGTAGAGATGGTTATGCCTGGTGACAATGTATCATTAGTCGTGAAGCTGATCAATCCTATTGCGATGGAGAAAGGTTTACGATTTGCGATTAGAGAGGGTGGTAGAACTGTAGGTGCAGGTCAAGTGACTGAGATAATTGAATAAAGTTTCAATTTTAGACATAAATACTATTAAGCTAAGCACCTCATTTTCGTGAGGTGCTTAACTTGTCTTAGAGAATATAAGAGCTAACAGTAGTTCTTCTTCAATAAAATGTATATCGGGAGTCGAGAGTCATTCCTTCTCCAGATATCTATAGGGGAGTAGCTCAATTGGTAGAGCGAAGGTCTCCAAAACCTTAGGCCGCGGGTTCGATTCCTGTCTCCCCTGCTATTTATGTAGAGATCAGTCTGACTGATGTTTTACAATCATTAATGCTAACACAAATTTATACTGATGGAAAGTGTGATATTGTACATAAAGGAAAGTTATAACGAATTGGTGCACAAAGTGACTTGGCCGAGTTGGCCTAAGTTGACGAGTAGCTCAGTTCTGGTTATCGTAGCCTCTATTATGATTGCACTGGTTATTTTCGTCATGGATGGTATCTCTAAAAATGCCTTGACTTTCATTTATAACTTAGGATAATGGAAGAGACAATAGAGACAACCCGAGAAGAGACATCAGAGACTAAATGGTATTCACTCAGAGTGATAAGTGGTAAAGAGAGAAAGATCAAAGAGAGAATCGAATTAGAAGTGCAGCGTAATAAGTGGGATCACGTAGTCAGACAGATATTAGTCCCATCAGAGAAAGTATACAAGATCAGAAATGGCAAAAAGGTCATTTTGGAAAAAAATATGATTCCTGGCTACATCTTAGTTGAAGCAGTAGCCAAGAAGTTTACATCAGAAATCGTACAAGGGATCGCGGGTATGACCAATGTGATTCATTTCTTAGGCAAGAATACTCCTATACCGATGCAGCAGTCAGAAGCAAATCGGATGTTAGGTAAAGTAGATCAGTCACAAGACGAAGGCGAAGCACTGATTGAACCATTCATTATCGGAGAGACAGTGAAGATTATCGACGGACCATTCAAAGATTTTGTCGGTGATATCAAAGAGGTGAATGAAGAGAAAAAGAAATTAAAAGTGATCGTAAAGATATTCGGCAGAGGGACAGAAGTGGAGTTGAATTTTATGCAAGTAGAAAAACAATAATAACTCATGGCAAAAGAGATTGGTGGCTTTATAAAGTTACAAGTAAAAGGTGGTCAAGCGAATCCAGCTCCACCGGTGGGTCCAGCACTTGGTGCGAAAGGAGTCAATATCATGGAATTCTGTAAGCGATTCAACGCTAAGACGCAGGATAAGCAAGGTCAGGTCATACCAGTTGTCATCACAGTATTTAAGGATAAGTCCTTTGAGTTTGTCATTAAGACACCTCCTGCTGCTGTACAATTATTAGAAGCTGCTAAGCTCAAAAAGGGCTCACCAGAATCTAACAGAGATAAAGTAGGAAATGTGACTTGGGACCAAGTCAGGGCGATAGCCGAGAGCAAAATGGTAGACCTCAATGCATTCAAAGTAGAATCAGCTATGAAAATGGTAGCGGGTACTGCAAGAAGCATGGGTATTGTCATTAAAGGAGAAGCACCTTGGCCGACGACCGCTGAAGCTTAGTTAGTACAAAATAATCTCGTAAGAGAATACATATTTCAAATAGAGGGAGTTTTATAGTAAAACGCTAATACCTCAAAAACAATGATCAATGGCTAAATTATCCAAAGCGAGGCGCAAAGGCCTCGAAAAGTTCGACGCTGAGACACTTTATCCTCTGTCAAATGCAATGGAAATCATCAAGCAGGTAAATACCGCTAAATTTGACGCTTCTGTCGATTTACACATCAGACTTGGTGTAGATCCTCGTAAAGCTGACCAGGCGATAAGAGGTACAGTGACTCTACCCAATGGGACAGGGAAATCTAAAAAAGTGCTTGTACTGTGTACTCCTGATAAGGAGGCAGAAGCAAAGGAGGCGGGAGCTGATTTTGTCGGCTTAGACGAATTCATCACGAAGATCCAGGGCGGATGGACAGACGTAGACGTCGTCATTGCTAGTCCAAGTGTCATGGCTCAAGTGGGTAAGGTAGGACGTATACTCGGTCCAAGAGGTCTTATGCCAAATCCCAAGACTGGCACAGTGACGCCGAATATCGGTGCTGCAGTGCAGGATGTGAAGGGTGGAAAGATTGCTTTCAGAGTTGACAAGTTTGGTATCATTCACTCATCCATCGGAAGAGTGTCATTCTCTGCTGAGAAGCTGACTGAGAATGCACAAGAACTACTCGGCACATTAGTGAAGATGAAGCCATCTTCTGCTAAGGGTATTTACATGAAATCAGTGACTGGAGCCAGTACTATGAGCCCAGGAATTAAGATCGATCCTAAGTCAATTAAATAAGATAGACCATGATTAAAACAGAAAAAACAGCAGAAATCGCTGCGCTCAAAGATAAATTTGACAATAATAATTTCTTCTACGTCACGGATTCTTCAGCTCTCACAGTAGAGGAAGTGAATGACCTGCGTAGAAAGTGTTTTGAGAATGATGTGGAGATGAAAGTGGTCAAAAATACCTTGGCGATCAAGGCATTGGAGGCTTCAGGTGAGGAGAAGGGATATGGTGACTTAATTGAAGCATTCAAAGGTCCTACGACCTTGATGTTCTCCAGCAATGCCAATCTTCCAGCGAAGATCATCAGCGAATTCAGAAAAAAGCACGAAAAGCCAGTCCTCAAGGCTGCTTACATAGACAGCGACATCTTCACTGGCGATGACCAGTTAGATACGCTAAAATCACTCAAGTCCAAAGAAGATCTGATCGGTGAAGTGGTGTTACTACTTCAGTCACCAATCAAGAACGTTCTTGGAGCTCTTCAATCTGGTGGGAATACCCTATCCGGCTTGCTAAAAGCATTAGAAGAGAGGGGTGAATCATAAAAATTGGCTTCCAAGCCCAACATATTTTGTTGACTTATATTATATAACTATTAAAACCATTTAAAAATGGCAGATTTGAAAGCATTAGCCGATCAGTTAGTCGGATTGACCGTAAAAGAGGTTAGTGAATTAGCTGATATACTAAAGGACGAGCATGGAATAGAGCCTGCAGCAGCAGCTGTAGCAATGGCCGCTCCAGCAGCTGGTGGCGGAGACGCTGGCGCTGCAGAGGAGAAGTCAGAGTTCGATGTTATCTTGAATTCAGCTGGCGCTGCTAAGTTAGCAGTAGTCAAAGAAGTAAAGAACCTTTTAGGAGTAGGCTTGAAAGAAGCTAAGGAATTAGTGGATGGAGCACCTGGAGCAATCAAAGAAGGTGTACCTAAAGCTGACGCCGAATCAATGAAGAGTGCCTTAGAGGCAGCTGGAGCAGAAGTAGAATTAAAGTAATTCTAACTCTGATCCAATTATCTATATTGATTCCGTTTCTAAATAAAATATAATCAAGTGGCTTAGCTAGTGCATTGCACTGGTTAGGCCTATGGTTATTTTTACGCAGTTCTATGGGAATAACGATTTCTAACCTGCAAGTACATAAACTTAAAATTTACTAATGGCAGCTAATACTTCAGCCGCTCTGCAAAGAGTGAACTTTGGTAAAATCCAATTACCATCCCAATATCCTGATTTACTCGAGATACAGCTTAAGTCATTTCAAGAATTCTTCCAGTTGGAGACGACTCCGGAAAATCGAAATGCTGAGGGTCTATACCGAGTTTTTCAAGAGAACTTTCCGATCACAGATGCCAGAAACATCTTTGTATTAGAATTCTTGGATTACTTCATCGATCCTCCACGATACAGCATCGAGGAGTGTATGCAGAGAGGATTGACTCACAGTGTCCCTCTGAAGGCTAAGCTTAGACTGTCATGTAATGACGAAGAACACGTCGATTTTCAGACGATTGTACAGGATGTTTTCTTAGGAAACATCCCATACATGACGCCTAAAGGAACATTCGTGGTGAATGGTGCCGAGAGAGTCATCGTATCACAACTGCACAGATCTCCGGGTGTATTTTTCAGCCAGAGTTACCACCCTAATGGATCAAAACTGTATTCTGCGAGAGTCATTCCTTTCAAGGGAGCCTGGATGGAATTCGCTACAGATATTAATACTGTGATGTACGCTTACATTGACAGAAAGAAAAAATTCCCGGTCACTACATTATTAAGAGCCATCGGTTATGATTCAGATCGTGAAATTCTGAATCTATTCGAACTCGCTGATGAGATCACTGCGGACAAGAAGACCCTGAAGAAATCAATTGGCCGTAAGCTGGCAGCGAGAGTACTGCGTAAGTGGACCGAAGATTTTGTGGATGAGGATACAGGTGAGGTGGTTACCATCGAGAGAAATGAGATCATACTCGAACGTGATGTTATTCTGGATGAGACTAACACGCAGCTAATATTAGACGCTGAGACCGAGACAGTCATTCTTCAGAAAGAGAATGTTACAGAGGATTACAGCATTATCTATAATACGCTGCAGAAAGATCCTACCAGTTCTGAAATGGAGGCTGTGGTCCACATCTACAGACAGCTGAGAGGGACTGATCCACCAGATGAAGAGACAGCACGTGGCATCATTGATAAATTATTCTTCTCAGACAAGAGATACAATCTTGGAGAAGTAGGCCGATATAAGATCAACAGAAAGCTTGGACTAGATGTCGATCGTGAGCTACTGGTACTGACTAAAGATGATATCATCGAAATAGTGAAGTACTTAGTAAGTCTGATCAACCAGAAAGCAGAGCTTGATGATATAGATCACCTAAGTAACAGACGTGTCCGGACAGTAGGGGAGCAGCTCTATGCTCAGTTTGGTGTAGGTCTAGCCAGAATGGCAAGAACCATCAGAGAGAGAATGAATGTCAGGGATAACGAAGTCTTTACACCGATTGATTTGATCAATGCGAGGACGCTGTCTTCCGTGATTAACTCATTCTTCGGAACATCTCAGTTATCACAGTTCTTAGATCAGACGAATCCTCTATCTGAGATCACACACAAGAGAAGAATCTCAGCTCTCGGACCTGGAGGTTTATCCAGAGAGCGAGCTGGCTTTGAAGTCAGAGATGTACACTATTCTCACTACGGTAGACTTTGTACCATTGAGACACCTGAGGGTCCTAATATTGGACTGATATCCACCCTGTGCGTCCACGCTAAGGTGAATAAGATGGGTTTCTTAGAGACACCCTATAGAAAGGTTGAGAATGGTGTCGTAGACATAAAGAATCAAGCACAATACCTCTCAGCAGAGGGTGAAGATTTCAAAAAGATAGCCCAGGCAAATGCTGGACTGACTGATAAGGGAACCTTCGTCACTGATAAAATTAAGTGTAGAGAGCACGGTGATTTCCCTGTTCTTGCACCTAAGGAGATAGAATATATGGATGTCGCTCCGAATCAGATTGTCGGTGTATCTGCGTCCATGATACCATTCTTAGAAAATGATGATGCTAACAGGGCCCTCATGGGATCTAACATGCAGCGTCAGGCGGTACCACTTGTGAAGCCGGCATCTCCGATTGTGGGGACAGGCCTTGAGGGTAAAGTAGCAGAGGATTCGCGGATGCTGATCAATGCAGAAGGCGAAGGCGTAGTAGAATATGTAGATGCCAACGAGATTGTGATCAAGTACGATCGTACGGAGGAGGAGCAGTTAGTCTCATTTGAGGATAACATCAAGTCATACAGCCTGATCAAGTTCAGAAGAACGAATCAGGGTACCTGTATAAACCTTAAGCCGATTGTTAAGAAGGGCGACAGAGTGAAGCGTGGTAGCTTACTTTGTGATGGTTATGCGACTGAAAAAGGAGAATTGGCCTTAGGTCAAAACCTGAAAGTGGCATTCATGCCTTGGAAGGGATATAACTTTGAGGATGCCATCGTACTCTCTGAGCGTGTCGTACGAGATGATGTCTTCACTTCACTGCACATTGAGAACTTTGAGCTGGATGTAAGAGATACTAAGCTGGGCGAAGAGGAGCTGACGAATGACATACCGAATGTCAGTGAAGAGGCGACCAAGGATCTTGATGAAAATGGTGTCATCCGCGTTGGAGCCTGGATTAATGAAGGAAACATTCTGATCGGTAAGATCACACCAAAAGGTGAGTCTGATCCGACACCAGAAGAAAAACTTCTGAGAGCCATCTTCGGTGATAAAGCTGGTGATGTAAAAGATGCATCACTGAAAGCACCACCATCTACTAAGGGTGTCATCATCAATAAGCAACTATTCGCCAGAGCGAAGAAAGATAAATTTCAGAAGGTACAGGAGAAAGAAATCCTCTCTAAGCTGGATGACAGACACGAGGTGACGCTGAATGAGCTGAAGACCATCCTCATAGATAAGTTAATGGTACTGCTTAAGGGAAGAGTCTCCCAAGGTGTATCAAGTATCTATAATGAAGAGCTGATTCCTAAGGGGACTAAGTTCAGCAATAAGGTCCTGAAGAACATCAACTTCTCGCAAGTGGATTATTCTAACTGGACGACGGATGCGAACATCAATAAGCTGATCGCTACACTACTGCATAACTACTCCATCAAGACGAATGAAGAAGTAGGTAAGTATAAAAGAGAGAAATTCAATATCAGCATTGGAGATGAACTTCCAGCGGGTGTATTGAAGCTGGCTAAGGTCTATCTGGCTAAGAAGCGTAAGCTGAAAGTGGGGGATAAATTAGCCGGAAGGCACGGTAATAAGGGTATTGTATCCAGAATCGTAAGACTCGAGGATATGCCATTTTTAGAGGATGGAACACCTGTAGACATTGTATTGAATCCACTGGGTGTACCATCAAGGATGAACCTAGGACAGATATTCGAGACGGTACTCGGATGGGCTGGTGAGAAGATGGGTATGAAGTTCGCGACGCCGATATTTGACGGAGCGAGTATGGGTGAGATCGAGGAGTACATACAGAAGTGTGATCTTCCAAGTCTTGGACAAGCCTACCTATCTGATGGAGAGACAGGAGATCGTTTCCACCAAGAGGCGACAGTCGGTGTGATCTACATGCTGAAGTTATCTCACATGGTAGATGATAAGATGCACGCGAGGTCTATCGGACCATACTCATTGATTACGCAGCAGCCGCTCGGTGGTAAAGCACAGTTTGGTGGTCAGCGTTTTGGAGAGATGGAAGTGTGGGCACTTGAGGCATTCGGCGCATCTAATATCCTGAGAGAATTACTGACGATTAAGTCTGATGATATCGTAGGAAGAGCGAAAGCATACGAAGCCATTGTCAAAGGAGACAATCTACCGTTACCGAACATACCAGAATCATTCAATGTACTGGTACACGAACTAAGAGGATTAGCGCTTGATATCAAATTCGAGTAGTCAGTTTTAATTAAAATTTAGAATCTATAGCCAATGCCATTCAAAAAGAATATTGCAAATAGAACCACGTCAAATTTTAACTCAATCACGATCAGCCTCTGCTCGCCTGATGATATCTTAGAGAGATCATACGGTGAAGTACTGAAGCCTGAAACGATCAACTATAGATCTTATAAGCCAGAAAGAGATGGTCTCTTCTGTGAGCGGATCTTCGGTCCAGTGAAAGATTATGAGTGCTACTGTGGTAAGTACAAGAGAATAAGATATAAGGGAATCGTCTGTGACAGATGTGGGGTAGAGGTGACTGAGAAGAAGGTCAGAAGAGAGAGAATGGGGCACATCAAGCTGGTCGTACCAGTGGTACACATCTGGTTTTTTAAGTCGCTCCCGAATAAAATAGGATACCTCTTAGGTCTGTCATCTAAGAAGCTGGAGACCATCATCTACTACGAGAGATACGTGGTGATTCAGCCAGGTGTGAAAGAAGAGGACCTTAATATTAAAGATCTATTGACAGAGGAAGAGTACTTCGAAGTGCTGGACTCTCTGCCAGAGGGCAATCAGATGCTGGAAGATACTGATCCGCAGAAATTCATCGCTAAGATGGGAGCTGAGTCAGTCAGTGATCTACTGGATTTATTGGATCTGGATCAATTATCCTATGATCTGAGACACCAGGCCGCGACCGAGACATCTCAGCAGCGTAAGTCTGAAGCACTCAAGAGACTCAGAGTCGTAGAGGCATTCAGAGATGGACATACCAGAATGGTGAATGAACCTAAATGGGCTGTCATCCAATACTTGCCAGTCATACCGCCAGAGCTAAGGCCATTAGTGCCCTTGGATGGTGGTAGATTCGCAAGTTCTGATCTTAATGATCTATACAGAAGAGTGATCATCAGAAACAACCGACTGAAGAGATTACTCGAGATTAAGGCACCTGAAGTCATCTTGCGTAATGAAAAGCGGATGCTCCAGGAAGCAGTGGATTCACTATTTGATAACTCCAGAAAGTCCAATGCAGTAAAAGCAGAGGGTGGACGATCTCTAAAATCTTTGAGTGATATACTCAAGGGTAAGCAAGGTCGATTCCGTCAAAACCTTCTTGGAAAAAGGGTAGATTATTCAGGAAGATCAGTGATCGTCGTAGGACCGAATCTGAAACTTCATGAGTGTGGATTACCTAAAGCAATGGCGGCTGAGCTATTTAAGCCATTCGTCATCAGAAAGCTAATCGAAAGAGGTATCGTAAAGACGGTAAAATCAGCTAAGAAATTAGTCGATCGAAAAGAGCCAGTCATTTGGGAAATCTTAGAAAATATATTGAAGGGTCACCCCATCATGCTTAACCGGGCACCGACACTGCACAGACTATCCATTCAGGCTTTCCAGCCTAAGTTAGTCGAAGGAAAGGCCATCCAGCTTCACCCTTTGGTTTGTGGTGCATTCAATGCGGATTTTGATGGTGACCAGATGGCGGTACACGTACCCCTAAGTCAGGCGGCTATTTTAGAGGCGCAAGTATTGTTACTGTCTTCACATAACATGCTAAATCCACAAGATGGATCGCCGATTACCCTGCCTTCACAGGATATGGTACTTGGCTTATATTATTTGACAAAGGAGAGATCCAGAGATGAGTCAGTGAAGCTGTCCATTTTCTACTCACCAGAAGAAGTGATTATCGCTTTTAATGAAGGCCGAGTGGATCTTCACGCAGCGATCAAGGTCAGAACCAGAGTCGAGAATGATGAAGGTGAAATGATCACGGGAATCGTCGAGACTACTGTAGGTAGAGTGATCTTCAATGAGGCGGTGCCTGATACCATTCCTTTCATCAATGATCTATTGACGAAGCGTAACCTGAAGCGGATTATTGGTGATATCATCAACAGGACTAACTTCAGTGTGACAGCCACGCTGCTGGATGAGATTAAGACATTAGGGTTCTACTGGTCATTCAAGGGAGGACTATCCTTTAACTTGGGAGATCTAATCAATCCGACCATCAAAGAGAAGACATTGGCGGAGGCTAATACCGAAGTTGATGAAGTCTGGGATAATTATAACATGGGTCTCATTACGAACAATGAGCGATACAATCAGATTATTGATAAGTGGACTTTTGCGGATAATCGGATTACCGATAATCTAATGAAAGAATTAGCTGAGCACAAAGACGGATTCAACTCTGTGTACATGATGCTTGATTCTGGAGCAAGGGGTTCTAAGCAGCAGATTAAGCAGCTGTGTGGACTAAGGGGGCTGATGGCTAAACCGCGTAAGTCAGGAGATACTGGAGGATCAATCATTGAGAATCCGATCCTTTCTAACTTCTTAGAGGGACTGTCAGTACTCGAATATTTCATCTCTACTCACGGTGCGCGTAAAGGACTTGCCGATACAGCATTGAAGACGGCGGATGCGGGTTATTTGACCAGAAGACTGGTGGATGTATCTCAGGATGTGATCATCACAGAGCAGGACTGTATGACCCTCAGAGGCATCAATACGACTGCACTGAAGGATGACAACGAGAACATCGTACAGCCACTCTTCGAAAGAATTACAGGAAGATATGCTCTTAGAGATATTCTACATCCAGTGACGGACGAAGTCCTCCTTGGATCAGCAGAATACATCACTCTAAAGAAAGCTAAAGAAATAGATGACATAGGTGTTGAGATGGTGAAGATCAGATCAGTTCTGACCTGTGAATCTGCCACTGGTGTCTGTGCTAAGTGCTATGGTAAAAACCTGGCATCTGGTAGAATTGCCAATATAGGAGATAGTGTCGGTATCATTGCCGCTCAGAGTATTGGGGAGCCTGGTACACAGCTGACACTTCGTACCTTCCACGTAGGGGGTATCGCATCTGTGACTAAAGCAGAGAATCAGCTTGTTTCCAAGTTTGATGGTGTGATGGAATTTGATAACATCAAGACCACCACGGCGATAGAGGATGGAAAAAAATCGGAAGTCGTCCTATCCAGATCTGGTGAAATCAGAATTGTAGATCCAGAAACGCGTAAAGTATTCGGTACACTACACATCCCATATGGTGCGACACTATTCGTGAAGGATAAGAAGAATATCGGCAAGGGTGAAGTACTCTGTGAGTGGGATCCATTTAACGCCGTGATCATATCAGAATTTGGTGGTCTCATCCAGTACGAAGACATCGAAGAAGGTGTCACTTTCAGAACGGAGAGAGATGACCAGACTGGCTATGTAGAGAAGGTCGTGATGGAATCCAAGAATAAGAAAAAGATACCTACACTGAAAATCGTCAATGCAAAGGGTAAAGAGTTGAAAAGCTATAACCTTCCTGTGGGGGCATATATCTCAGTCGAGAATGGAGTTGAGGTCAACTCTGGTGACAAGATTGCAAAGATACCGCGTAAGCTGGGATCGATTCAGGATATTACCGGTGGTCTGCCGCGGGTCACAGAGCTTTTCGAAGCGCGTAATCCGTCTAACCCTGCAGTGACATCTGAGATCGATGGTATCGTATCCTTTGGTAAGATCAAGAGAGGTAACAGAGAGGTATTCGTAGAAGATGAGAAGACAGAGCAGAAGCGCAAGTATCTTGTCGGCTTGTCTAAGCACTTGCTGATGCAAGAAGGTGACTTCGTAAGAGCTGGTACGCAGCTTTCCGACGGAGCTACTGCACCGATCGACATTCTGAGTATCAAAGGCCCGTTCGCAGTACAGCAGTACTTAGTGAATGGTATCCAAGAAGTCTACCGTAGTCAAGGTATTACGATTAATGATAAGCACATCGAGGTCATCGTTAGACAGATGATGAGACGAGTCGAGATCGAGGATCCGGGAGATACAATCTTCTTAGAAGGAGAGGCGGTAGAGAAGGTGAATTTCAATGAAATGAACGATTGGATTTTTGATAAGAAATTCATCACTGATGCAGCTGAATCAGAAGTACTCAGAGCAGGACAGTTAGTTTCTATCAGGCAGCTAAGGGAGGAGAACTCTTTCCTCAAGCGAAATGACAAGAAGATCACTCAGTTCAGAGATGCAGTACCAGCTACAGCTAAGCCAATCCTACAAGGTATCACCAAGTCATCACTCGGAGTGGAAAGCTGGATATCAGCTGCCTCTTTCCAAGAGACGACTAAGGTCCTCAGTACGGCAGCCATAGGCGCTAAGAGAGATTTTCTCAATGGTCTGAAGGAGAATGTCATCGTCGGTAAATTAATACCAGCGGGTACAGGAATCAAAGATTATAGAGAGATGAAAGTCGTACCGAAGGAAATTCTTCAACCTGAAGTAGAGGAGGGAGAGTTAGAAGAAGCCGCTGCACCAGCAGCCAGCGAATAAGAATCATCTAATTATTTAGATACAGAATTGAAAGGTTTCGTGGAATTATCCACGAAGCCTTTTTTTATTCCTGGCTCTTTTCCTTCAATGGAACAAAAAGGGTCCCGACATCTTATAAGTCAGACGGCCTTTACCTTACTCAGATACTTATGGACATATTTGCCGATGATATCGAATTCGACATTGGCTCTGTGGCCGACTTCGATTTGCTTGAAGATGGTGTGCTCATAGGTATAGGGAATGATGGTCACGGCAAAGGTGCCATCAGAAGGATCAATGAGCGTTAGGCTGACACCATTGATGCAGATGCTTCCTTTATCGACGAGTAGAGCATCGTCTTTGTGATCATAGCTGAACTCAAAGATCCAGCTGCCGTCCTTATCTTCTTTGTGGACGCACTCTATGGTGCTGTCTACATGGCCTTGCACCATGTGCCCATCCAGTCTGGTATTTAGTGAGACGGATCTTTCCAGATTGACTAAGCTTCCTTCATTGAGGTTATGAAGATTGGCTTTGATGAGCGTCTCCTCCACTGCCGTGACCACATGGACACCTTCATACATCTGGACTACGGTGAGGCAGACTCCATTATGAGAGACACTCTGATCTATGTAGAGCTCAGTAGATATTGGTGATGCTATATGAAAGCTTTTATTGGTGCCTTCGATCTCTATTTTCTTTACTTGCCCGAGGGCCTCTACGATTCCTGAAAACATGTTTATTCTCCTTTTATGAGGTGTATGAATCCATTGAGGATTTCGCTTCTTTCTACTATTTCATTTAGTTTCTGCTCGAAGACAACGCAGGTGTAGTAGTACACCCCATCCTCCAGAGACTTCCCACTCAGATTAGTCCCATCCCAATCGATATCAGGATCATCCGTCTCGAATATTTTTTGACCCCACCTGTTATATATTTCCATTTCTACTCTCGCGATGAACTGTGAGCTAATGGGTTTGAAGAGATCATTAGCACCATCTGAATTTGGCGTAAAAGTATTAGGTAATTGGTATGAGGGACAGTTTTCTGTGCAGATGATGACGCTTGGATCACTTTCATTGCCTTTGTCATCTAAACTCGTGACAGAGTAGCAGCCAGCCACACCGAAGGAGGGGCTGTGCTCGAATACTTGATTATCCGCTCCATCTAAAGAAGCTACTATAGAACCGATATCATCAGGTGATGTGCTGAAGTAAACCTGATAGCCTGCTAAGTCACTCACTGTCTCGCACTCATCATCGACTTCCCATCTGATGATATTAAAGAGTTCGTCTGCATCATCGAAGAGATTTGGGACAGTACACACATTATCTACGGTGACAGCAGGAGCGCATGGTGCTACGTCATCACCTGGTATTCCACAGGCGACCTGAGAATCATTCACCAGCTGCTGCGGTACATTGTCTAATCCGTATGAGCCAAAGGCCGTCACTGCATAGCAATATTCTTCTTCGTTCGTGAGTCCTACATCTGTGAAGCTAGTACTGGTTACTGCGCCTATGGAGTCTAAGGTGTTTCCATTGACTCTATAGATGACATAATTCATATTCTGCCAGGGCACATCGAAGGACCATGATAGATTATTAGCCTGATCGGTGGGAGATACATTCAGGAAGACAGAAGTCGCATTGAATGAGTTTCTGCTGTTATCAGTGATGTCGGTATCGTAGAATGCGACTTGATAGTCGTATTGATTGTCGGTGGTATTGAGATTCGTATCTGTAAAGAACGTATCGACAGAATCACCAAAATTTTGAATGATGAAATTGGCATCTGGTACCTCTTCGTATGCAAAACTGCCATCGGATCGAAGTAGCTGATATCTATAAGGTCCAGGATTCTGAATCGTATCCAGATCCAAAGAAGAGGGTTTCGTCCAAGAGACATCAATGACCCCATTAGTCTGGCCAGTCTCTATGACTGACACTTTGGTGAGTAGGGGGAAGTCTTGATTTAGAATCATACATACCTCATCACTGGCTATAGATGATACCCGATTAAATGGATTGCCAGAATCGGTCAATTGGGAGAACTCTGCCAGTATTCGATAACAATAAATAACGCCAGACTCTACATTCGTATCACTGACATTGTACCGTGATCCATCATCCTCATTAGTGATGAAGATGACTTCTTGATAGCCAGTTCCGTCCAGTCCATTATAGCAGCTATCTTGATTGATCTCGGATGAGCCTACCTTACGCCACACCGAGAACCCTAAAAATTCAATGATGTCAGTCTCTTGGCATTCATAGGGGAATTCCCAATTGAGATCCACCCGATCCTGCGTTCCAATAGCTTGCAGATCCTGAGGCTGAGGTCCGATGACTTTTATTCGAAGTGTTTTCAGGTCAGCTAGACCAGTGGTATCACCAAATGAATTATCGACAGCTCTGAATACCACCTGGTATTCTGCCTGTGAGATATGGTCGCAGGTGGTCTGCCAGCTAAAAGTAGATTCGATAGGCGTCGACTGAAATACATTAGAATTAGAGATCATGGCGCTGCTCTCTTCGAATTCGAATGGTCCACCCGTGGCACTCACAGATACCAGATCAAAGGAATCTGGATCATTAACCAATAGGTCAATGTTGACCAATTCTCCAGCCACTACACAGATTGATTCGACGAGCTCAATCACAGGCGGCGCATCATCGCAATTTCTGACGAATACCTGCATGTCTCTGACGGTGCTATTGATGAGGACGCCCGACCTAAATTCCTTAATTTTAAATGCAATGTTATATTCACCCGGTCGCTGAGGCGCGTCCCATGTGAACGTGCCAGTGACGGGGTCTAGGCTAATTTGATTATTCTCTCCAGGGCTGATTTCATTTGGGAATAAATATTCTGGTACAGCCTGATCTCTCTCAAATCTGGGGATTGTGAATTCATAAGCGAGGCTATCACCATCTGCGTCAAATGCATTCGGGTTATGGACGAATACCTGACCGACACATGAGAAATCAATGGGTGGCTGTAGCAGCGTCACAGAGTTATTTCTACCTTGAAACAAGGGGTTGAGCAGCGTGAAGGTGGTCTCTAAATAGAAGGGGACATTCACAGAGTTAGGGAAGTTTACATTGAGTATCGATGCCACCCGATTAGGATCCGTCATGGAGATCGTGTAGGTACCTCTTCCTGGATATGTATGTTCTGCGATGTAGCGATTGACTTTAATGTCATTAGGTAGGGGGTCCCCCTGTCCATTGGATCGCAGGACCCACTCATTAGTACCATCGCCCCAAAATATCTCTATGCTATCCCGATCTGCAGCAGAGCTACTGGTCTTAGTATAGGTGGTAATCGTGGCTCTGATCGTCAGCTCATCTATCTGCTCGTAGGTGATTTCACCCGCTCTATTGTGCGTGGCGTAGCTCTCTACAGAGAAGCAAATCAAGATCAATAAGCTGAATATGGTTACTAACTTCATATCAAGTGATAAATTACACAAAATCCTCGATTTAAAAAGTCGCCGCTATTTAAATTAACTGACTTATCTACTGCTGCGGTCTTCTCCAAGGTGGGATTAGTGCCGGAGGCAGAAGTGTAGATGTCACAAGCTCTCCAGACACTCTTCTAAACTCAACTGCCAATGCCTTGGTTCAATACCGAATGCAGCTTTGAGCTTGTCATGAGAGAGGACACTCCATAGAGGGCGGGGTGCTGGTGCACCGTATGCTGCTGTCGTAGTCTGTTTGACCTGACAGGTGATGCCTTTTATGTCGAATATCGCTTTAGCGAAGTCAGCCCAGTTCGTCTGGCCTGCATTACTGAAGTTATAGATGCCATAGATTGATTCTGGGTCTTGTAACTCTTGGATCTTGTCCAGGAGGCTCACGCTGACAGTAGCTATGTCACGGGCGTAGGTCGGAGCTCCCACTTGATCTGCCACGATAGAGAGTTCGGCTCTGTCTTTACCAAGCTTTAGCATGGTTTTGACAAAGTTATGTCCAAAGACGGAATAGACCCACGATGTCCGTAAGATAATGCATCGCTGGTAGGCCTGGAGTGCTGCTCTTTCTCCTTCTAATTTATGTTTGGCATAGATGCCCTGCGGGGTGGTGGGGTCTGATTCTTTTATCGGGCGGCTATTCTCAGAGTGATACACATAGTCGCTGGAGTAGTGTAAAAATAAAGCTTGGTGTTCGGAGCAGGCTTCTGCCAGATGTTTTACACCTTTCACATTGATCGCATAACTGGCTTCTGGTTCAGTCTCGGCTTTATCTACCGCCGTGTACGCTGCACAGTTGATGCACGCATCTGGACTGTGCTGATGGAAGAGCTGCTGCACTGCAGCAGCGTCTGATATGTCTAAGTCTGCTCTGCTTAAGAATGTGTACTCATGTCTGTCTTGTTCTTGACTCAAGGCTTGAAGCTCTGAGCCCACTTGTCCTGTTGCTCCAGTGACTATGATTTTCATAGATGAATGTTTTTTACTCGACGGCCATCAGAAATAATTGAGATCGATCAACCATTTGCCTGCCCTATTGATTTATGGCACTGATGCTGTTTTTACAATATTACTTTTCTCTGAAATAGATGCTGATCGGTACACCCGTGAAGTCGAACAGCTCCCTCATTTTATTTTCAATGAAATTCCTGTATTCTCTCTTGACGTGCTTAGGGTGATTACAGAAGAAGGCGAAACTCGGATAGTATGTAGGTAGCTGAGTGATGAATTTTATCTTGATAAATCGACCTCTATGACTCGGAGGAGGATTCTTCTCTAAGATCGGCAGCATTCGTTCATTCAGCTCCGAGGTCTTGATCTTATTACTTCTTCTCAGGTGTACTTCCTTAGCGATCTCGAGCGCTTTGAAGATTCTCTGTTTTTCCATTGCTGAGATGAAGAGCACTGGGACATCATTGAATGGGGCTATTTTTTGCTTGATCATCTGCTCATATTCTTTGGCTGTATGGGTGTCCTTTTCTACCAGATCCCATTTATTAACCAGGATGACCAGCCCTTTTTTACGTTTCAGAACCAGATTGAGGATATTCATATCCTGAGCTTCTACACCGAGGGTCGAGTCTATTAAGAGGAGGCAGACATCCGCTTCGTCTATGGATTTTACCGCTCTGATGACAGAATAGAATTCTAAGTCTTCGTGGACTTTTTTCTTCTTTCTGATACCGGCTGTATCGATCAGGATGAATTCCATCCCATATTTCTGATAGTAGGAGTGGATGGAGTCTCTGGTCGTGCCAGCGATATCCGTTACAATATTTCGTTCTTCATCCAGTAGGCTATTGACGAATGATGACTTACCTACATTTGGACGGCCTACGACTGCGAGTCTAGGTACTTCCTTTTTGTCTTCATCTTGCTCTTGCTTAGGTGGGAGTAGCTCAGTCACTAAGTCCAGGAGCTCTCCTGACCCGCTCCCCGTCATGGAGGAGAGGAAGGTCGTATTTTCAAAACCAAGGGCCCAGAATTCATTGGCCGATAGCAGCCTGGTATTGTTATCTACTTTATTCACAGCCAGAATGACGTGCTTATCAGTCTTACGCAGCATGTCAGATACATCTGCATCCAGGTCCGTGATGCCTGTGGTGACATCAGTCAGAAAGATGATGATATCAGCTTCGTCCATGGCTAGCTTGACCTGATGGCGGATAGCTTTTTCGAAGACATCCTCACTACCTGTGACAAAGCCTCCGGTATCGATCACAGTGAATTCTCGACCATTCCAATCGGAGAATCCATAGATTCGATCTCTGGTGACACCACTGACGTCATCAATAATGGCTGTTCTGGCCCCTATGAGGCGGTTGAATAGGGTCGATTTGCCTACATTAGGTCTACCGACGATCGCGACTACTTCTGACATTATTTGTATCCGAATTGATTAAGTTTAGACTGATTGTCTCTCCATCCCTCTGCTACTTTGACAAATAGCTCGAGATGTATTCTTTTACCCAGAAACTCTTCGATATCTTTTCGGGAGGCTATACCTAATTGCTTGATGGCTGATCCTCCTTTACCGATGATAATTGATTTCTGCGTTTTACGATTTACATAGATATTAGCTCTAATTCTGACAAAGTCCTCTCCTCTGAGCAGTGACTCTTTGAATTCTTCTATCTCTACTTCTGCTGAGTATGGTATTTCTTGATGATATAGCTCTAAGATATTCCCTCTGATCATCTCACTCACGAAGAATCGTTCTGGTTTATCTGTGAGCTGGTCTTTCGGATAGTAGGCTGGTCCTTCAGGCAGTCCGGCCTTGATATGATCAAATAATGCATCCACACCAGTCTTCAGTTTAGCTGATATCTCAAAGACGTGATCGAAGACTAAGGTATCTTCCCACAGCTTTCTGATTTCGGCTACTTTTTCTGGGGTGGCTTCATCTATCTTATTGAGGACGAGTACCTTACTATCGGATGATTGCTTCATCTTATTGATGAGCCGATTGTCCAGGTCTGGTGTACGCAGTACGTCTATGATCAGCAGTTGGACATCTCCATCTTCGAAGGTAGAATAAGCGAATTTATTCATCACCTCCTGCATCTTATAGTGTGCCTCCTCGATCCAGCCAGGTGTATCTGAGAATACGATCTGGTGATGATCATCATTGAAGATCCCGATGATCCTGTGACGAGTCGTCTGTGGCTTACTATTGATGATGGACATCTTATCACCCACCAGCGCATTCATGAGTGTGGACTTGCCTACATTAGGTTCTCCTATGATATTTACAAATCCTGATTTATGCATGTGCCGTTTGGTTAATAAGAGAGTTGCTTTATTTCGTTGGACTGTATATCCTCGATGTAGTCTGCGATGACTGATGGTTTGAGTTTTCTCCAGTTGATGCCATTATACTGTGGGCCAAAATTCACGTAGTGCTGTAGTCTGACTGATTCCATCTCAGCCATGACATGCTCCAAGGTGTTCAGAAAGACGATCCATCCATTCTCATCCTTCACATCATCATACCACTCTTCATAGTAGCTGTCATCAGAGCTATGAAAATTCAGAACATTGTCACACAGCACCACATATTTGTGTACATCATGATTCATCATATCGTCGATGATTTCTCTTTTGAGAAACATGATATCGTTAGAGATGCAGTCATTCCACTCTCCGATCAGCTCTATACAGGCCACGCCTTTGTGATAGTCTGCGTAGATAATCTTTGCATAGAGCGTAGGTGAGCCAAATTCATCCCACTGCGGATGGATAAAGTAATTATATACCTTATTCGTAAATTTAAACTCATCATAGATCCGACCATAGAAGGGAGATCTCTCGTCTTCTGATGAGGTATAATGTTCTCTCCATTTATGATATGGCTCTATATCGTGCATCTGTGTACAAAAGTAGTTAAGTCAAAGGGTTATACCAATTAAAGCCTGAAGGCAATTGCCAATCAGATCTGACTATAGTGTAATTGAGTTTTGAATTGAAGTGTTCAATTAGGCTTATTGGCCCTTCTTTTTCCTCTTTTTGAAGAATTTATTATCGACGACAAGGAGCCCAAAGGATTCGCAGTCTTCCTTCGTTTGCTTGGCATGATGGGCGCCGTGAGCTCTTAGTATGGCGCGCGAGTATTTAGAATCCAGCTGTCTAAACCATTTGAAGCGCTGGTGGATGTACACATCGTGAATCAAGAAGTAGATCAATCCATAGATAGAAATTCCGATTCCGACAAAGAGTAAAAACCCAAATCCTCCACCAAAACTGCCAAATAAATAGCACAAGAAGCTGGGCACAGCAAAAATCAAGAAAAATCGATCGTTCTTTTCGAAGAATCCTTCATTCTCATGGGGCTTGTGGTGATCTTCGTGCCACGACCAGAGCAGCCCGTGCATCAAGTATTTGTGAGCGAACCAGGCTACGAATTCCATCATGACTACTGTCAGGATGACGATGGATATGTTAATTAGGATAGGACTCATATATATGGTAATAACCTTTTAATGGCTAAAATGTTCTAATCCAAATATACTCTATTTTCTATTTTCTCATATTCATTTACTGATACTTCTTCAGTCCTCATTAGAGGTATTTCTATGTAGAAGTCCGTCCCGATATTTTCTTCTGTTTCGAAGTAGATCTTACCATTGAATGTCTCCAGCATCGTCGCTGATATGGCTAGGCCTAATCCCGTGCCAGAGCTTTTAGTGGTGAAGTTAGGCGTGAATATCTTATCCCGCATAGAGCTAGGAATCCCGGTGCCATTATCAGAGACCTTGATGATAGCCCGATTCTTACCCGTGTAAAGGCGCAGATTGATTCTGCCTCTCTTTTGTTCGGGGATAGCCTGCATGGCATTCTTCAATAAGTTATTCAGGATCCTTATCAGGTGATTCTTATCAGCGAAGACCACGACATCATCGATGGGTTCTTCCAGCATGATATCCATATCATCTCTTTTTCTGAATAGATCGTGGATCGCTTCTACCACTTCATTGAGGATGACCTTTTCGTTGCTTCCTTTTGGCAGCGTACCAAAGTTGGAAAATTCATTAGCTATCTGAGTGAGATTGTCTATTTGCTCTATGAGGGTATTGGATATCCTGTCGATCAGTACGTGCGGATCAGCATCAGCCATACCGATGGCTCGCTGCAGATACTGGATGCTGAGCTTCATGGGCGTCAGCGGGTTTTTGATTTCATGAGCCACTTGTTTAGCCATCTCTCTCCAGGCATTATCTCGTTCGGTCTGGGCGATCATCTTGGTGCTGTCCTCTAGCTTGCTGATCATGGCATTATACTCTTTGACCAAAGCACCCAGTTCGTCCTCACTGCTGTAGTCCAGAGGTTCGTTTCGCTTACCCAGCTTCAGCTGCCGCATCCGCTCTCCGATTGCACTGATCGGGTCAGTGATCGGCTTAGATATAAATATGGCAATGGCGCCAGCTATGATGAATAAGAACACATAGATATTAATCAAGGTACCGATGAAGTCACTGACGTATGATACACTGTTAGACTGGCTATTTGCAATGATCTTCAAGTATACAGGAGAGTCATCCACGACGGCCAGTTGGGCGGTCATGGACTGATAGCTCAGGCCATCTAACTCAAACCGCCTAAAGGTCTCTAAGGTGTCTAAGCTGAGTATGTCTTCCTCCAGTCCTTTCGCTCGATAATTAGACGCTATGATTTGTGATGCTTCATTAATCAGGTAGATATCGATGGTCTCGGAGTGGTGCAGATCATTGATGGTGTTCTGTAGTTCATTATAGTTAAAGTCATCTTTTTGAAACATTTTGGTGGCCAGATCTAGTTTTCGTTCCAGCGCTACTCTGGCGTATTTATCAGAGATCTGATTAAAATAGTAGATCGTGATGAAGCCGATCAAAATGAAGGAAGAAACGATCAGCATGATGATCGTCAGCTGTATTTTATTCTGCAGCGAGCCAGTGAAAAAATTAGTGTTGATCGATTTAGGTAGAAATTGTTTGATTCTATTAGCCCCAAGCAGAATCAAAGAGCTCAGGATTAATAAGACGAATATATAGGAGAAGAGTGATATTGGCTTGATCAGGTCGACTACATTATGGATCGACAGGGAGCTGAATCCAGCAGGATAGCTACTGGTGATGAATTTCTTACCCTGGCTGACGTAGCTTGACTCTTCTATATCTGCTACGAAGGTCTCTGGATAACCATTGAGCAGTGGTCCATAGGCGCTATGATCCCGATAAAGCTGATAGTCAGAGGTGAGTGGCTGGCCATCGGAAGAATTGAATTCGATAAAGAATTGAAATGGGCTGCCAGGATGCTCACTGTTATCCAGTTCGTACTGGTAGTAGGTGCTGGCAGTGAAGGGGTCGTAGAGTATCTGATCTCCTAATTTAATAGATCGGCCCAGTCTGACTCTGACCTCACTGAGCAGATATTCAGAGTCTTGGATGAGAGATTTACCCTCATTATCGAAACAATAGAAGTGGCGGTAGTCAGCTGCCAGCTCACGCTGTATAGATGCGATGTCCTCAGCGTAGAAGGCCTCTATGTCAAAGGAGGCTATCATTGACGGGTAGGGTATCGTGCTGAGTTGCTGTAGGTCTAGTTGATTGACTCTCTTTTTTGTCCGTCGTGCTAATGAGCTATAGCTCGCAGATGGCAGCTGGTAAGCAGTATCCAGATTTTCTTTGATCTTTTTGTCTTGTTGATTCACCACGCGATTAAAGACGAGCAGCGACAGGAAGGCGCCTAAAATGATCATCCACCAGATACACCAGGTCAGGGATAGCTTCTTCGTATCGATAAAGAGGTCGAAGAAAAGTGTGTATGATATCAGCGCGATCACACTCGGTATGATAGGTAGTTCAATGAGGTAAAGTAGCGGTGAGATAGTCAGCAAGGCCATTGTGACATGAATGACACGTGACCTGATGTCAGGCGCTATATCCACGAGTCTCTGATAGAGGCGCAGCTGGATCCCAAAAAGTAAGACGAATACCATCACCAGGCCCATCAGCAGTAGGATGCCCATAGCGTCAGTAGCGAATACCCGCTCTATATTGATGTGCCCATAGAGAGGTACCTGTAAGCAGGAGATTAGTATCGCTAATGCACCTAAGAGAGAAAAGTAGGATAACGCATAACTATATGCCTTCATAAGAATGTAATAAATTCAAATTTAATCATTTACATATTAAAAATATGTATAATATGAATGATATTATGGCATTGAATAATCCTTTGTAGATTTACATCGTATTCAGACTCTATCGCTCTGACCTATGGTCGGGGAGGAAAGTCCGGACAGTGTAGAGCACCATGCCATCTAACGGATGGGGTGACGCCTTGGCGTCATACAGAAAGTATCACAGAAAGCTAGACCGTCACGCCTTTGGTGTGATAAGGGTGAAAACGTGAGGTAAGAGCTCACGCAATAGGCAGGTAACTGTCGATTGGGATAAACCTCATGGACTGAAATGCCACGTATATTTAGAGTAAGACTTGCTCGGTCGCAGAATCTTCGGATTCTATCTAAAGGGGTAGGCAGCTAGATCTCAGCTGCGAAGCTGAGGCCAGATAAATGATAGAGATTTGCCTTCGGGCGAATAACAGAATCCGGCTTACGCGAATACATTTTATCACATAAAAAAAAGGTGACCTCATATCGAGATCACCTTTTTTGTGTGTTTTTGGTTGAGGCAGACTGCCTATCGAGTCAATTATCTGACGAATACAGGCTCACTAAATGACTTACCATCGACTTGGATGACAGCTTTGTAGTTACCAATTTCCAGATTTGAGATATCGTAGCTTTTTGAAATATTTTGTTCGCCTCTGAATTTAGCTGTGTATACAGGCTTATCATCTGCATTGTATATCGTAATGTCAGCATCCTTCTTTAATAAAAGAAGGTTGATGTTCCAGTGATCCTGAGTCTGAGAGCAGACAGGCTTGAATGTCACTTCTTCATTTGTGACTTCGATCGTGTTATTGTCGATTGAGATTGACTCTGTCGTGATTCTGAAATCTTCATGGATTTCTAAGGTGTAATTGCCAGCAGGAAGATTCTTAAGGTTGTACTTTCTTCTTTGAGCATCTTGTGAGTTAAGAGATTCTTCCAATAGGCGAAATCCCGCTGCGTCTTTAAGTATGACATCTACAGGTGCATTAGTGGTTTGATCAAAGTTGACCGTGATTGTCTTATCTGTTGTAGTCGTGACGTTAGGTTTCATTTCTGAAGCGAAAAGACTTCCGATTGCAAGAATTAACGTGCTTATGAGTAATAATGTGTTTTTCATCATTTGATATTTTAATTGGGTAATAAATTCAATGCAAAGCTATGTTGCCTTAAGGCTTCAGTCCACATTACGGTTAACCATTATGTGTCCTATATTAACCTTTATGTAAATTATTGACACATTAATGGTTAATATAGGCCCTATTTTATGTTTCACACAAAATATAATTTGTTTTATAGGGTGTATATGGTCTTGTGCAGAATTAAAACGAGTGTGGATTGTCCTGTCGAAGACTTCAGAACTTCAAGTTGGTTTAGAATGTACCCGCCTGAGGTGTGGTTATGGAAGGTGATAAGCTTAATGGAATAGATGTGCTGAGATCTTATAATTCTCCATAATTAAACTCTGATTCTTACGATTTGTGACAGAAGGGTGGTTTACTGTTATTGGTTTTGCCGTATTAGATAGTTTTGTTTATGAAAAAAGGCGCTCAGAGAAAATCGGAGCGCCTTGACATTTGCTTGGGTGAGGTATTTTTATTAGCTAGTCCAATTTGATGGTCTCACTAAATACATCACCATCTATGTTGAATACGGCTCGGTATGCTCCTGGCTTTAGCTTGGATAGATTAAAGCTTTTGGCAACTTTTTTCTGATCGGTATAGCTCTCGGCATAAACTAAATCGGACTTGGCGTCATAAAGATGCATCTCAGCGTCTTTGTTCAGAAGCAGGAGGTTGACATTCCAGTGATCATCTTTTTGAGAACAGGCAGGTTTGAATATGACCTTTTCTTTGGTAATTATAGCAGAATTATTTTTGACTATTATAGTTCGTGAGGTCATCCTGTAGCCCTGGTGTACTTTCAGGTAGTACTTTCCGGCAGGTAGGTTTTTGAGATTGTACTTTCTCTTATCTACATGCTGAATCTGTAGTGATTCTCGCAGAAGCTGATAGCCCGAAGCGTCTATCAGGACAACTTCGACGGGCGAATTTATTGATTGGTTAAAACCAATTGTAATTGTTTTTCCAGTGACAGTGGTGTGATCTGGCTTACTATCTGATGCAGATAGTGTAAGTGCAGAGCAGCAAATTGCAATTAACAATAACGTATACTTCATCATAAAATGTTTAAGTGAATAAATAAATTCTGGATCAAAGTTAGGTCTGAATATCTGGCTCGCCAACATGTTGGTTGGCAAATACATGTTTAATATTAACTTAAATATTATATAAACTATCTGTATAGGCCAATATAGCATCGTAATGATAAGGAATTAATAATTATTATGAATTTATCTCTTTTATGTAAGTACTGAAACAATTAAGGTAATATAGCATATGTATTGATGTGGGGTAGAACTTTTCTTTTAATGGCCTATTATTGATAACAACAGAATTAATATTGCCGTGATATCTAAAAGGGGTAAATCTTTTTTTCTCAGGATAAGATTTTTTCCTTCGACAAACATTCGAAAAGATGCTCATATCTCTCTTTATTAAGAATCAGTATTCAAGTATCTTTACCATAGTACATCGCTTATGGATTCAACTCCTTCTTCAAAATCAAATACAGATCGAGAAAATGACGACAGGCCGTCTGAAGATTACTATACCCAGAATGGATTATTGGTCATGACAGAGGCTTTCCATCTGAAACGAGGCTATTGCTGTGGCAGTAAGTGTCGGCATTGTCCTTTTGAGCATGTCAATGTCCCAGACCAATGACGATTAAAGATCAACTTTCTCGACTGATCCATATTGACAGACCCTGCAGGCGGATTGTATCACTGGTGCCCTCTATCACAGAGTTGCTCGTTGATCTTGGCCTATCTGATCGTATTGTGGGCGTGACTAAATTCTGTGTTCACCCCTCTGGTCTGAAACAATCAAAAACAGTCATCGGTGGTACTAAGCAAGTTCATATTCAAATGATCAAGGACTTGCAGCCTGATTTAGTCCTCGCAAATAAGGAAGAAAATGTGCAAGAACAAATAGAGGAGATCGCACTATTTTGTCCGACCTATGTATCAGATATCAATAATGTACAGCAAGTGTTATCACTTGTAAATGATTTGGCGCATATCTGCCAAGGTGTACAGGATGCATCTAAAATCAGTAGGCTCATAGGACAACATGCTCCTAAATCCATATTTGATAGCCAGCGTGCCCTATACCTCATCTGGAAAGACCCATACATGTCAGTCGGTGGCGACACCTACATTAGCTATGTGATGAATCAGCTCGGACTGGTCAATGTATGCCAAGAAAGAGACAGATACCCATCAATTGTGATGGAAGAGATTATTGAAATGAATGTAGACTGCATTTTTCTCTCTTCTGAACCATACCCCTTTTCTGAAAAGCACCGATTGTATTTTACTGAGCAGCTACCCCATATTCAGACTGCCTTGGTGGATGGTGAAGCTTTCTCGTGGTATGGCAGTCGCTTGATCCATCTACCTGCCTATTTTACTTCTTTAAAAAGCGTGCTGCTGTCGAAGCCTAAGTAAATTGTTGGTGGTCAATAAAATGACATCGGGATAGACTCAAGGTGATTATTATTGTAATTTCAAAGCGCATCAAATCTTTATCTATGCAAAGCACTGAAACATACAAGTCCAAATATAAAATAAGAGTACTGACAGCGGGATCCCTTTTTGATGGTCATGATGTTGCTATAAATATCATGCGTAGAATCATCCAGCGCAGTGGAGCTGAGGTCATCCATCTGGGGCATAATAGGTCAGTGCTGGAGATAGTCACTGCTGCTATACAGGAGGATGTGCAGGCGATAGCCATCACTTCTTACCAAGGGGGGCACAATGAATTTTTTAAATATGCTTACGACCTACTTCAAGAGAAAGGTGCAGGACACATCAAGATTTTTGGTGGTGGCGGTGGTACCATCCTACCTCAGGAGATAAATGAGCTGCACGAGTATGGCATCACTCGCATCTATTCACCTGACGATGGACGCTCGATGGGGCTACAGGGTATGATCAATGATCTTCTCCGTCAAAGCGATTTTCCAGTAGGTGAGCATCTTAACGGTCAGCTCGCTCAAGTCAAAGCTAAAGATGACTTCGGCATTGCCAGGACTATTTCGGCAGCGGAGAATTACCCAAAAGAGAGTGAATCCTGGTTAGCAAAGCTCTCATCAGATACAGCTGAGAGCGAGATTAAAGTACTCGGCATCACGGGTACAGGGGGAGCTGGTAAGAGCAGTCTGGTCGACGAGATAGTCCTGCGCTACCTAGCAGCCTATCCTGAAAAAACCTTGGGGATCATCTCCGTAGACCCATCCAAGCGAAAGACGGGCGGTGCGCTGCTGGGCGATCGAATCAGGATGAATGCCATCTCGGATGACCGCGTGTATATGCGTTCGCTGGCCACTCGCCAGTATAACCTTGCGCTTTCTAAAGATATCAATCATGCCATCACCATACTGAAGCACGCTGGCTTTGATTTGATCATACTCGAAACCTCAGGAATAGGGCAGTCTGACAGTGAGATAGTGGATCACGCAGACTACTCGGTATACGTCATGACACCAGAGTTTGGAGCAGCTTCACAGCTGGAGAAGATTGATATGATAGACTTTGCTGATCTAATCGTCATCAATAAGTTTGACAAGAGAGGTTCGCAGGATGCTCAAAAAGCTGTGCAGAAGCAATACCAGCGAAATAATGATCTGTGGGAGACTGAGCTGAAGGAGATGCCAGTCTTTGGCACCATCGCCTCACAGTTCAATGATCCAGGTGTGAATGTGGTTTTTAATCGCCTGATGAAAGAGCTTTTCCCATCTTTGAATGATGTCAGTTCTGATATCGATTCAGCATTGAGCGAGAAGCAGTACATCATACCGCCTGCTCGAGTGAGATACCTCTCAGAGATCACCGATCGTATCAGGGCCTACAATAAGTCACAGCTAGCACAGGCGAATATCGCTAGCCAGCTGTACAGCATTCATAATGTGATGGAGATCACCGCTGAGCCTACTACGCAGGAAGAACTAAAGAAGCTTCAAGGCGAACTCCGCCAGCAGCTTAGTAAAGAAAGCATTGATACTCTCGACAACTGGGAAACTAAGAAAGCTGCCTATCAAGAAGAGTATTTTACCTATCAGGTCAGGAATAAGGACATCAAAGTAGAGAATTATACCACCTCTCTGTCACAGTCCAAGATACCTAAAGTGGCACTGCCACGATACCGAGACTGGGGCGAGATACTGGAGTGGTGCGCACAGGAGAATGTACCAGGAGAATTTCCCTTCACAGCGGGTGTTTTTCCTTTTAAGAGGAAAGGAGAAGATCCGACCAGAATGTTCGCTGGTGAAGGTGGACCCGAGAGGACAAACAAGCGCTTTCACTATCTCTCTCAGGACATGCCTGCTAAGCGGCTCTCCACTGCCTTTGACTCAGTCACCTTATACGGCTTTGATCCTGATCATCGGCCTGATATCTATGGCAAGGTGGGTAACTCAGGGGTGAATATCAGCTCGCTCAATGATGCCAAGAAGCTTTATTCAGGTTTTGATCTGTGCCATCCAAGCACCTCCGTGTCTATGACGATCAACGGTCCAGCAGCGATCATCTGTGCTTACTATATGAATGCGGCCATAGATCAACAGTGTGAGCTGTATATCAAGGAGCAGGGATTAGAATCGAGAGTAGAGCAAAAGCTAAAAGAAGTATACGATGATCAAGGGCTGATAAGACCAAGATATGAGGGCTCTCTTCCAGATGGGAATGAAGGACTTGGCTTGCTCTTACTCGGGCTCACCGGTGATCAGGTGCTGGATGCTGCTGTCTACGAAGAACTTAAGGCCAAAGCGCTGGCAGCTGTCAGAGGTACAGTACAGGCGGATATTCTCAAAGAGGATCAGGCACAGAATACCTGTATATTCTCGACTGAGTTTTCTCTACAGCTGATGGGCGATGTGCAGCAGTATTTCATTGATCATCGGGTGAAGAATTTTTATTCAGTATCTATTTCTGGATATCACATTGCCGAGGCTGGGGCCAATCCGATCTCGCAGCTGGCCTTCACTTTGTCTAATGGCTTCACCTTTATCGAGTACTATCTATCCAGAGGCATGGATATCAATGACTTCGCGCCCAATCTGTCTTTCTTCTTTTCTAATGGAGTAGACCCAGAATATGCGGTCATCGGAAGGGTAGCGCGGAGAATCTGGGCCAAGGCACTGAAATACCAGTACGGTGCTAACGAAAGAGCACAAAAGCTGAAATACCACATACAGACTTCGGGAAGGTCACTCCACGCACAGGAGATCGATTTTAATGATATCAGGACGACGCTCCAGGCTCTGTACGCTATCTACGATAATTGTAATTCGCTACATACGAATGCGTATGATGAAGCCATCACGACTCCTACGGAGGATAGTGTGCGCAGAGCAGTCGCTATCCAGATGATCATCAATCATGAGTTAGGCTTAGCTAGAAACGAAAATCCGCTGCAAGGTAGCTTCATCATCGAGGAGCTGACAGATCTGGTAGAGGAAGCCGTAATGGCCGAATTTGATAAGATATCTGAGCGGGGTGGTGTCCTGGGAGCGATGGAGACCATGTACCAGCGAGGTAAGATTCAAGAAGAGAGCATGCACTACGAGATGCTGAAGCACACGGGGGAGTATCCCATCATCGGTGTGAACACCTTCTTGTCATCTAAGGGGTCTCCGACGGTCATACCTGAAGAAGTCATCAGATCAAGTGAGGAGGAAAAAGAGATCCAGATTAAGAACCTAAAGGAGCTGCATGAGCTGCATGGGTCTATCGCAGTTCATCAATTAAAACTACTCAAGCAGGCTGCTCTACAGCAAGAAAATGTATTTACCCAGTTAATGGAGACGACTAAATATTGTACTCTTGGTCAGATCACCCATGCTTTATTTAGCGTAGGTGGGCAGTACCGCAGGAATATGTAGGCGCGTATTATACTATTGTTGCTGGGTTATCTTGTCTGAAATACAGATGAGTCGAAGATAAAGGAGAATCGAATCGTGTTATCTAGCGGGCTTCTTCTGCTTGTCGTCGGGATCAGGTAGGACAGATTGATTGATGCGACATTATATTTTAAACCAAGACCAAGTGTCAAGTATTGTCGATCTCCCTTTAATTGATTTTCAAAGTAGTAGCCGGTCCTGACGGCGAACTGATCATTGTACCAGTACTCTACACCGAAAGACATAGTCAGCTCTTTCAGCTCTTCACCCAGACCACCCTCAGCATCAGTGAATGAACCTAAGATACCTGAGAATAGTGCTTTTTCACGGTAGTCACCTATGCCATTTCCATCGGTGTCAAATCTTGGATTTGCTATTTCTGTCCGATTTCCAGCATCATCTTCTTCGATAAGTCTGAACGGGACGGGTGTCGGTACCAGCAGCTTATTGATGTCTAAGGTTACAGTCAAACTATTGTACTCATCAAAATTCATTTTATACGCACCTCCAATTCCAATATTTCCGGGTAGGAAGTCCTTCACATCCGCGCTATTCG
Organism: uncultured Saprospiraceae bacterium; assembly: GCA_937929945.1. Taxonomy (GTDB): domain Bacteria; phylum Bacteroidota; class Bacteroidia; order Chitinophagales; family Saprospiraceae; genus CALFUK01. Next base: position 1,439 of record CALFUK010000048.1, on the reverse strand, counting down.
TATATGAAATCTTAGAGCCAAGATTAGACAAGGCTGCACCGAAGGTGAATTCATTGTCGTTATTAAGTTCTCTTTGGTAGGTCAGAGAGATATCCGCAGCGAAAGCATTGGCTGTAGTGATATCGATACCCTGTACTGCCTGCCCGGATGCTAGATTAGAGTAGATGTACTTAGCTGATAGTGCAGCAGAGAAATTGTCTGTCAGCTTTCTGGTGTAGCCAGCTGCGAGCTCAAATTCTCGTGGACGACCATTTCCTGTCGGATTGCCATTGATATCTCTGAACTGTATGTCTCCCAAAGAGAAAAACTTAAGACTGACACCTACGGCTTCGAATTCGCTGAGCTTCTTATAACCAGATAAATAGGCTAGGTATACATCCGTCAGGCCTAACTCTCTTAGCCAAGGAGTATAGGTCGCAGATAAAGAAAAATCCTGATCAGCAAAAGCTAATTTAGATGCGTTAAAATGCATTGAGTTAGCATCAGCGGAGGTGGCGAGGCCAGCATCACCCATGGCACCTGATCTGGCATCTGGAGCAATTTTTAGGAACGGTACTGCAGTCAGTAAGGTATTAGGGATACAGTCACCATTGACATCAATGACACAACCTGTGGTGGGGTCGAAGACCTGTGCTGATAATTGGGTGCTGAAAGTTGTGGCTGAACAGAATAATAGTAAGGCACTTAATCTATAAAATAAGCTCATGCGAGGGTTTATAATTTGATTCGGTAAAGATAAACGTTATAGGATAGTTAAATCACTTTATCATAACTATCTTCTCAAACGACGACTCTATGGAAATATTTAGTGAGGATGAAAATATTTTTACTTGATAGATATAAATACCTGGATTGGCCAGATGACCAGCGCTGTCCCTGCCATCCCATGCTATCACTTGATTTTCAGGTATTCCTGCATCGCTCCTGCTATTTAGGAGTGCGATCCTTCGACCAGATAGATCATAGATCGATAGCTCGATGCTGACATTCTGATTGAAGCGTGGATGCGAAAAGCTGAATGACGTTCTTTCATTTGTCGGATTCGGCGTCGCCGTCAGTTCCGCTATCATACCATCAGCAGCATCGATGACGATGAAGCTGATTGATGTGCGAGCTGGATTATTGGCAACGTCAAAAGCCTGTATCTCTATAGTGTGCTCTCCCGGGCTTAGATCCTGGAGGGGAAAGCTGAGGCTGCCTCCTGCTGCATTGTCCAAGTCGCTCAGGTAGAAGTCATTAAGAATAATCGTGTTCTGGGTATTGCCATCTATAATCGCGGTGATGTCATGACCTATGGATGTCCCCGTGAAATTAATGCCCTTATCATCTGAGAGATGCACCAGTAGCAATGGATTAGCACTGACTCGGTCACCAGACTTGAAGTCTAAGGTATTTAAGAAGGCTTCTATCACTGGAGGTTCATCATCCAGAATGATCTG